>CAZUZJ010000040.1:0-13147 GCA_964624225.1 uncultured Desulfobulbia bacterium
TGCTCGGCATATCGGGATCGCCCATCGCCAACAGCTCAACGGACCGCGCCGTCAAAATGGTCATGGCAGCCACCATGGCCCGCACCCAGTGGTTTTTTAAACTGAGCGACCATATCGTCAGCCCCTGCAACGCCTGTCTCGGTTGTGTGGAAAAAAACCGCTGCGTCATCGCCGACGACGGCGTCATGCTGGCGGAAAAGGCCTTCAGGGCCGACGTCATCATCGTCGGCGGCTACACCCCTTACTCCACGCTGGACAGCCGCACCAAGGCATTCCTTGAACGACTCTATCCCCTGCGCCACCGTCACGGCCTCCTGGCCGACAAACCGGGTGGCGCTGTCGTCACCTGCGCCATCCCGCCGGGACAGGCAACCATGCCCCCGGCCTGTGAAAACGGTCTCAACGCCATCCGGTTCGCCATGATGGAAGAAGGAATGCGCTATATCGGCGGGGTTGCGGTGCTGGGCAACGTCCCCTGCGTCAAATGCCCGAGCGAATCACGCTGCCCTGTCTCCGGGCTGAAGATGATCCACGGCCCGGACGCCACCCCGGAATCGGTGGGCATCGCCATCATGGAAAACAACGAGGAAACCGTGGCGACCCTGGAAAAACTCGGCATGAACCTGCGCCGCGCCTACCACGGTCGATAATTCCCGCTGCCTGGCAGAATAAAAAAACTCGCCTTGTTCCCGGCGGGAAACGAGGCGAGTTCTGTCTCTCTATTTTGTGGTGGCGAAAAAGCTGTCGCTTACTTTTTCACCGCCCGCTCGAGAATCTTGTAGGTGCGCTCCACCATGCCGCGCGGCTCGATCATCAGCCCGGCCTGGATCAGGGCATTGTCGAAGATCTGCTCGACAACGCTGCCGGCAAACTCCTCGTCGGCAACCCGCAACTCGGCCAGCCCCTTGATGAGCGGGTGGGCGGAGTTGATCTCCAGATTCTTGCTGCCGATCTTGTGCTCCTGATTGGTGGCCCGCATCACCCGTTCCATGCTGGAGGTGAAAAAGCCGTCCGGATTGACGATCATCGCCGGGCTGTCCACCAGCCGGCTGGAGATCACCACCTCCTTGACCCTGTCGCCGAGCCGGTCCTTCATCCATTTGGTCAGGGTCTGGGCAATGGGCTCGTCGAGTTTGGCGGTCGCCTCCTTTTCCTCTTTCTCGCCGGTGGTGGTCTCCGGCAGTTTCAGATCGGCCCGGTCAGCGGAGACCAGCTTCTTGCCGTCAAACTGGCCGAGATGGCTGAAGACGAAATCGTCGATGGGCTCCATGGTGTAGATGATCTCGATATCGCGGCGCTTGAAGACCTCGAAGTAGGGCCCGGTCTCGATGGCCATCCGGCTCGGACCGTTGATGTAGTAAATCTCCGTCTGCCCCTCCTTCATGCGGCCGACGTAATCGGCGAGAGAAATCAGCTCGGCGTCGGGCGACCTGGATGACTCAAAGCGCAAAAGACCGGCCAGGTCGTCGCGATGGGTGTAATCGGTGGTCGCCCCTTCCTTGAGAAAGATGCCGAAGGTATTCCAGAACTTTTCATACTGCTCCGGCTCGTTCTTGGCCATGTCCTTGAGAAATTTGAGAAAGCGGGTGGTGATCACCTTTTTCAGCTTGGCGACCAGGGCATTGTCCTGCAGGGCCTGGCGGGAGATGTTCAGGGGCAGGTCCTCGCTGTCCACCACCCCCTTGAGAAAGCGCAGCCATTCGGGCAGGATGTTCTTGCTGTGCTGCTCGATCAGCACCTTTTGACAATAGAGGCTCACCCCCGGCTCCATGCGGCCGAAGCCGAGCATCTCGATGTTGTCCTCGGGCACGAAGAGCAGCGACCTGATGGCCAGCGGCGCATCGGCGCTGAAGTGGAAGGAGCAGAGCGGCTCGTCAAAGGCATTGGCGATGAACTTGTAGAACTCGGTGTACTCCTCGGGTTTGATATCCTCCCTGCTTTTAGTCCAGAGGGCCTGCACCGTGTTGACCGTCTCGCCGGCCACCTTGATGGGAAAGGAGACGAAGTTCGAATACTGGGTGATGATGTGTTTGATCTTCATCTCGTCGGCGTAATCAAAGGCCTCGTCCTTGAGTTCCAGGATGATCTTGGTGCCGCGATGCAGCCCCGGCGCCGCGCTCAAGGTATAGCTGCCGGTGCCCTCCGAGGCCCACTCATAGCCTTCGGCATCGACCTGGTAAGAACGCGACTGGACCCGCACCTTTTTCGCCACCATGAAGGCGGCATAAAAACCGACACCGAACTGACCGATGAGGTTGATCTCCTTCTGCCTCGCCTGATCAAGACCGGTGAGAAAGGTTTTGGAGCCGGAATGGGCGATGGTGCCGAGGTTGTGTTCAAGCTCCTCTTTTGTCATGCCGATGCCGGAATCGGTGATGGTCAGGGTGTGGTCGTCCTTGTTGATACTGATATTGATTTCCAGGCTGGCGTCCGGATCGAACACCTGCTCCTCCAGGAGCTTCTGGTGGCGGAATTTCTCCAGGGCATCGGCGGAGTTGGAGATCAGCTCCCGCAGGAAGATGTCCTTCTCGGTGTAAAGGGAGTGAATGACGATATCGAGCAGCTTCTTTACTTCAGCCTGAAACTCCTTGGTCTCTGTCTTTGTGGTCATGACGATGCTCCATTCAACTTTTTCGCATTGATAAACGTATGTGAACCCGTCCCGGGCAGGGGTGGCCGGCGAACCGTTCCGGGCCGGACCAACCAAAAATGTGGTTGAAACATAAGCATCAATCACCGGCTGTCAAGCCTTGGCGAGCAGGCCGGCACAGCCATTTTTTTCCATTGCATCACGGGGTGGGCACTGGTATTATTTCTAATTTTTGATTCACCATCAGGCCATAATGCCGACGCATGCACGGCCCGGGAAAACTTGGCGGAACGACAGAAAATTCCGCCCTTTTTGCCATCCCCGCGCTGTCCCGCTTCCGGGTTTACCAAGGAGAACACCGATGAGCATACGAGAAGACGCCCTGCAGGGAAAAGTGACCCCGCTGTTCGCCCAGTGCGCGAAGAATGAAGGAATCTCGCCTGAGGCCCTGATGGACGGGGTGGCCAAGGGCGTCATCGCCATTCCGAAGAACAACCACCATGACTTCGAACGCGTCATGGCGGTGGGCAAGGGTCTTTCCACCAAGGTCAACGCCAACATCGGCGCCTCCCGGGACATGCCCGGCCTCGATCAAGAGATGGAAAAGCTCTGCGTCGCCCTGAAGGCCGGCGCCGACACGGTGATGGACCTCAGCCTGGGGGAAAATCTCAACGAGGTACGACGCGGCATCCTGGCCCGCTGTCCGATTCCGCTCGGCACCGTGCCGGTCTACCAGACAGTGGCCGATGTGGTGGAGCGCCGGAAAAAGGAGATCGGCCAGGTAACGGTGGACGAACTGCTCGCCACCATCCGCCAGCAGGCGGAGGACGGGGTTGACTTCATGACCATCCACTGCGGCCTGACCCGCGACGCCCTGACCAGGGTGAAGAAGCATGAACGGCTGATGGGGGTGGTCAGCCGGGGCGGCTCCTTTACCATCGAGTGGATGAGCTACAACAACAAGGAAAATCCCTTTTACGAGCACTTCGACGACATTCTCGCCATATTGAAGGAGCACGAGGTGACCATCAGTCTGGGCGACGGGCTGCGGCCCGGCTGCCTGGCCGACGCCACCGACCGGGGCCAGGTGCAGGAGCTGATCCACCTCGGCGAGCTGACCCTGCGTGCCTGGGAGGCCGGGGTCCAGGTCATCATCGAGGGGCCGGGCCACATGCCGATGGACCAGATCCAGGCCAACATGCTCTTGCAGAAACGGCTCTGCCACGGCGCGCCCTTTTATGTACTGGGCCCGCTGGTCACCGACATCGCGCCGGGCTACGACCATATCACCGGTGCCATCGGCGGGGCCATCGCCGCCGCGGCCGGCGCCGATTATCTCTGCTATGTGACACCGGCTGAGCATCTCAAACTGCCGTCTGCCGACGACGTGCGGGAGGGGGTCATCGCCTCCCGCATCGCCGCCCATGCCGCCGATATCGTCAAGGGTGTGCCCGGCGCCCTTGACAAGGACATTGCCATGGCGAAATGCCGCAACCGGCTCGACTGGAAGGGACAGATCGAATTGTCCCTTGATCCGGACAAGGCGTTGCGCTATCGTGAAGAAGGAAGTTCATACAAGGGGGACGCGTGCAGCATGTGCGGCTCCTACTGCGCGATCAAGGTCTACAAAAAGGCCACATCCACCGCCCGCGGCCTCGACGGATCACGCTAATTCTGCGCGGAGGGTCATACCCATGGCTGACTTTCTCACAGCAGTGATGGATTTTCTCAACTCCACCGAACTGCCGCAACAGCTTCGCCAGGTCGATGTCAAGGGGCTTTTCACCAACCCCTGGTTTCTTGTTCCTTTTGTTGCCCAGGTCGGCTGGTGGCTCTATAAACAGGCATTCAACAGCCTGGTCTGCACCGGTCTGGTCATGTCGGTCTGGTGGTTCACCGGCAGCGAATATGCCCGCGGCCTGGTGGTGGATGGCCACCTGCAGCTCGGCAAAGTGCTGCCGGTGGCCGGAGTCGGTCTCGGCGTCATCATTGTCCTCGCCTACCTCTTTTTTATCCGTTCCGATTGAAGGCGCCGCTGCTTGCCGACATCTACACCGCCCTGCATGACCATTTCGGACCGCAGGGCTGGTGGCCCGGCGATACGCCCTTCGAGGTCATGGTGGGCGCGGTCCTGACCCAGAATACCAACTGGAGCAACGTCAGCCGCGCCATCACCGCCCTGAAGGACGACGACCTTCTCAGCCCGCACCATCTCACCGCCCTGCCCCTCGATCTGCTGGCGGAGAAGATCCGCCCCTCCGGCTATTACAATCTCAAGGCCAGGCGGCTGAAAAACCTGCTCGACCTCATCATGCGGGAGGAGCCAACCGGCAACCTTGCCACCTTTTTTTCCGCCCACGATACCCGGACCCTGCGCAACAAACTGCTGTCGGTGAAAGGAATCGGCCCGGAAACAGCGGACTCCATTCTCCTTTACGCCGCCGGGCGTCCGGTCTTTGTCATCGATGCCTATACCCACCGGATCCTCCTCCGCCACGGTCTCATCGACGAAGAGACGGATTACGCGGCCATGCAGGAGCTGTTCATGGACGCTCTACCGGCCGACACCCGGCTTTTCAACGAATACCACGCCCTCATCGTCCGGCTGGGCAAGGAATACTGCAAGAAATCACGGCCACGCTGCGATCTCTGCCCGCTCCGCCTGATCGGATCCGCGCCGGTTCTCGACTGAGCGCCGGACGAGAGGAGAGGAAGGCTTTCTGTGCTGCGCTTCGGATTATGCTGTCTCTTCATGCGCGAGCCGATCCGCTTCCGCACCTTCACCATTGCCGGCCTGCGGGACAAAAATGCGGCGGAGCGGCTGACGCACATCTCCGCCGTTTGCCTCGATAACTGCCGAAGCCTGCTGCGCGCTCTCCATTTCTGTCGTGATAAAGGCATCGGCGCCTTTCGGGTAACGAGCCCCCTGCTGCCCCGCTATACCCACCCGGAGGCTGGTTACACCCTCGCAAATCTGCCGGATGGTGAGGAGATCTGCCGCACCCTGGCCCTGGTCAAGGAGTTTCAGGCGACCCACGACATCCGGCTCAGCTTCCACCCCGACCAGTTCATTGTCCTCTCCTCGCCCCACGCCGATGTCGTCGCCAACGCCATCCGGGAACTCGATTACCAGGCGATGCTGGCCGAACTGATCGGCGCCGACGTCATCACCGTCCATGGGGGCGGCCACTACGGCAATCCGGAGCTGGCCCTGACCCGCTTTGCCGAAAATTTCCGGCGCCTGCCAAAACGGGTGCAGGCCAGGTTGACCCTGGAAAACGACGACACGGTCTACAGCGTCGCTGATCTCCTGCCGCTCTGCGAGAGGCTTGCCATTCCCCTGGCCTACGATGTCCACCACCACCGTTGCCACGGTGACCGTCTGACCGTGGCAGAGGCGACCGAACGGACGCTTGCCACCTGGGAACGGGTCGGCCGCGAGCCCTGTTTCCACCTCTCCTCGCCGAAAAACGGCTGGCAAGACGCCAATCCCCTCCCCCACGCCGATTACATCGATCCGGCCGATTTTCCTGCCTGCTGGCGCGATCTGACCGCGACCATCGACATTGAGGCCAAGGCCAAGGAACTGGCCGTCCTCGCCCTGAAACAATACCTGGCCAGACCGGTTTGAGAAGCAGTCATGTGCGCTCCGCCTGGTCGTCGAGCACCTCCCGGACCTTGTCGGCCAGGGCCTGGATGGAAAAGGGTTTCTGGATGAAACGGTCCCGCTCACTGACCACCCCTTGACGCAACAGAACATCACCGGTGTAACCGGACATAAAGAGACAGGGGGTGCCCGGTTGGATGGCGAGCAGACGCTCGGCCAGCTCCCTGCCGTTCATCTCGGGCATGACCACGTCGGCCATGAGCAGGTCGATTTTCCCCTCGTGGGCTTCGGCAAGACGAAGGGCCGCCTGGGGGGTTGCCGCGGCCAGCACCCGGTACCCGCAACCCTCCAGCGCCTGCCGCACCATCGCGAGAATCCCCGTTTCATCCTCAGCAAGGAGAATGGTTTCATTGCCGCCGGGCAGGGAAGCGGGGACGATCTCCTCGGTCGGCCCGACCGGTCCGGCGCTGTGCCGGGGCAGGTAAATCGTGAAGGTCGAACCCTGGTCGGGCTCGCTGACAACGGTGATGAAGCCCTTGTTCTGCCGGACAATGCCATAAACGGTGGCCAGGCCGAGCCCGGTACCCTTACCCAGCTCCTTGGTGGTGAAAAAAGGCTCGAAAATCTGGTCGATGGTGGCCCGCTCCATGCCGCTGCCGGTGTCGCTCACGGTCAGCCGTACATAGTCTCCCGGGGTGGCGTCCGGATGATCGATGCAGGCGGCCTCATCGATGACCGCGTTGGCGGTTTCGATGGTGATTCTGCCCACTCCGGCGATGGCGTCACGGGCATTGACGCAGAGATTGGCGAGAATCTGGTCGATCTGGGAGGGATCGACCCGGATCAGCCAGAGCCCCTTACCGGGTTGCCAGACCAGATTGATATCCTCACCGATAAGCCGCCGCAGGATTTTCAGCATCCCCTCCATGGTGGCGTTCAGGTCCAGCACCCGCGGCGTCACCGCCTGCTTGCGGGCAAAGGCCAGCAGTTGCCGGGTCAGATCGGCGGAGCGGCCGGCGGCCTTGAGAATGATCTGCAGGGTAGCGTGCAGCGGGTGGTCGGCCGCAAGCCGCAACAGCGCCAGTTCGGTGTTGCCCATGATCACGCCGATCATGTTGTTGAAATCATGGGCCACCCCGCCGGCCAGCCGACCAACGGCCTCCATCTTCTGGGCCTGACGGAACTGTTCTTCCAGTTTTCTCTTTTCCGTCACGTCGTTGATCGTCTCAATGACCGATGTCACCTCCCCCTTTTCATCCAGCACCGGAAAGGCCTTCAATTCGACAAAGCGCTGCTTGCCAGCGGCATCAAGATGAACATGGGTGGTGGACTGCGATCTGGCTTCGGCAAAGGCAGCCTGCACCGGACACTGCTCGTCTCTCTCGAAACAAGGGCGGGCCGCGCAATGGGTGATGGCGTGACAGTGCCGACCGACGATCTCCTCCTCACCGGCCTCAACCATGGCGCAGAAGGCCTGGTTGGCGGAAAGAATGCGATAGTCGCGGTTGACGACGATAAAGCCCTCGTCAACCGTGTCGAGCACGATGCGGGTGAATTCCTCGCTCTGCCGAAGAGCAGCCTGCGCCTGCTTGCTCTCGGTAATGTCCTGCACCGTGCCGAGGGAACGCAAGGGGTTGCCCTGGGCATCGTAGCAGGTTTCGCAGCGCTCATGGACGTACTTGATGCGGCCGTCGGCAAAGAGCAGGCGGTGCTCGATGGAATAAGGGGTGCGGTTTGCCAGCGATTGCTGATAGGCATGGTGAACCATCTCCCGATCATCGGGATGAATGACTTGCAGAAATGCCTGATAGGAGGCGGGAAAGTGATCCCGGTCAATTTCGAAGATTTGGAAGATCTCGTCGGACCAGGAAAGATGATTTGCCTGCAGATCAAGCTCCCAGCTGCCGATATGGGCGATACGCTGGGCTTCGGCAAGTTTGTTCTCGCTCTCCTGCAGATCCCGATAGGCGAGCAAACTAGTTATACCGTCAGTCAGACGAATGCCGATCTCATGAAAAAGCCGTTTCTCCCCCTCGCTCCAGACCCGTGGTCGCGAGCACTGATGGAGGCCGAACAGCCAGGGTTTACCCCGTTTCGGCCATATCGCCAAGTGCATGGCAGACTGGATGCCGAAGCGTTCCGCCCCCCTGCCCGGCATCGGATAATCGCCACCCTCGCCAAAGGTCAGGGGTCCGGGCTGTTCCAGTGCCAACCGCATGGCGGCGGCCAGGTCCGGCTCCATGGCAATACATTCTCCCCGGCTCAAGGCGCCCGGATAAGGAGGCGTTGTGCGTTCCATGACGACCCGGGCGTGAGCTTCCTCCGGGTCACATGGATGCAGCAGCCAGGCCCGGTCACCGGCGAAAATATCCAGTGCCGCATCGAGCAGGCTGCCCAGCATCTCTTCGAGATCACCGGTACCCTGAATGGTCCGGTTGACCCGGTCCATGCTGGCAAAGAAGTGGAGATTGGCCAGGCGCTCCGTCTCCGCCTGCTTCCGTTCACTGATGTTACGGACCAGGGCGAGGTTGTAGGCCCGGCCGTCGTATTCAAAATAATTGGCGTTGATCTCCACCGGCAGGACCGCACCATTCCGGGCCCGGTGCCGTCCCTCGAAGGTCAGTGACCCGCACTGCCGCAACTGCTGCCAGTGCTGCTCCCAGCGCTCCGCCGGAAAGTCGGGGTCAACATCGGCGACGCCGAGGCTGAGCAGTTCGTCGCGGCGGTAACCGAGCAGCCGGCAGGACTCCTCGTTGACATAGTGAAAACGGGCCCGGTCATCGATGAGAAAGGCGGCCTCCTGCACACTGTCCAGGGCAAAACCCAAAAGCGCGATCCGCTGTTCCGCCTCCTTGCGGGCGATCCGGGCGCGCAGCACGGTGATGCCGAAGGCGAGATCGCCGGCCAGCTCTTCGAGCAGCCGGATCTCCTCCGGGCTGAAGGCGTCCGGTCGTGCCGCATAGATATTGAGCACCCCGAAGGTCTCGTCCTGCTCGTTTCGAAGCGGGATGGCGATGCTCGAACGATAACCGCGCAGCAGGGCGCTCGTCCGCCAGAGGGCCATGCGTGAATCAATCGCCATATCATCAACATAGACGGTTTGCCCGCTGCGCACCGCCGTGCCGCTGGGGCCGCTGCCCTGCTCGGTGTCGGCCCAGGTGATCCGCGCTTCGTCGAGGTAGCCGGACTCACGACCAGCCCGGGCGACGGGGCGGATGGTTTTTTGCTCATCGTCCTCGGCAAAACCGACCCAGACCATGATGTAGCCGGCCTCCTCGCAGATAATACGGCAGATCTCGTCGAGCAGGGACTGTTCGTCCTCGGTCCGCATGAGGACCTGGTTGCAGCTGCTGATCGCCCGCAGTTCGCGATTGAGATCGCGCAGGGCGTCCTCGGCCAGCTTGCGCTCGGTGATGTCGCGGGCCACCGCATAGATACGGCGACCGCGCGGAAAGGTTCGCCATTCGATCCAACGGTATTGACCGTCCTGGTGACGGTAGCGGTTGACGAAATTGCGCACCTCCCTGCCGGCAACGAGATCGGCCAGGGCCGCCTCGGTGGCCGGCAGATCGTCGCCATGGACGAAGTCGAGAAACCGTTTCCCCTCGATTTGCGCCAGGGGGATGCCCAGGGTCACTTCCCATTCGCGGTTGACCCGGAGAAAATGACCATCCAGGTCGGCGATACAGAGCAGATCAAGGGCGTCGCTGAAATAACGGTCGAGCTCTTCGGTTTTCTCCCGCAGCTCGGCCTCCTTGGCGGCGACGACATCAAGCATGTGATTGAACTCGCGCGCCATGGCCGCCGCCTCGTCCTCCCCGGCGAGAGTGGCGCGGGCCAGGGGATCGCCGCCGCGCACCGCAGCGATGGTCTCCTGCACGGCATAGAGCCGGCGGGTAAGGCGCCGGCCCATGAGCCAGGCGATAAACGAACCGATGGCGATGGCCGCACCTGCATAGAGAATACCATCCCTGGTGATGATCGCGAGTTTTTCCCGCGCCGCCTGCTGACCGATGCCAATCCGGGCCCAGCCGACATGGCGGTCCGCCACCATGGCCGGGGTGCCGACATCGACCAGGTTCGCCACCCGGCTGAAGAGCGTCTGGCGAATCTCTCCCGGCAGATCCTGCAGGTATTGTCCCCGGCGGGAGGTGTCGCTGCAGGCCAGCACCCGGCCCTCCTCATCGGCCAGAATGACAAAAAGAATCTCCGGATAACCGAGCTGGGCCTCGACAATCTCCTGCAGCCCGGCGAGATCATCGGCGGCGAGCCAGCCGGCGGCCGAGGTGGCCAGGCCATGGGACAGGGCGGTCGCCTCCCGGATCTGGTGCTCCAGGAGCATGGCCCGCTGACGCATGGTCAGATCCGCGATAAAGAGGGCCATCATGACGGCATGGACCATCGCCACTCCGACAATGAGACGACCGCGCAGGGAGGTGAAGAGAAAAGAAAAGAATTGTTTCATCAGCGCTGCTCCACCGGTCGCACCTCCTGTTCAAAACGGGCGATAAAGCGGGCCACCACCTCATAATCCCGGTCAGTGGCGGGCAGAAAGCGCGCCGTTTCCATGCCGGCCAGAATCGCCCGGCCCGCCGCCGTCCTGTCGAGCTGGATGAGCCGTTCCTGGACCGCCTCCGCCGTCCGGGCCGGGATGTCACTGCGCACCATGATCGAATTGTTGATCAGCGGCTCGGTTTCCCAGGCAACCATCAGTTCCGCCGCCTCGCCCGGATGCTTCTTCTGGAAGGCGCGCCAGGGTGGCGGCCAGGTGGCGCCGGCGGCACTCTGGCCGAGAAAGACATTCATGATGGCGGATTCCTGCGAACCGACATAGCGATTGTCCAGATCCCTGGTGACGTTGACGCCATGACGGAAAAGGAAATACTGGGGCATGATGCAGGCCGCCAGGGCAGTGGGGGCAGGGTAGCTCACCACCCTGCCCTTCAGTTCGGCCGGGCTGGTCAGGCCGCTGTCCCGGCGCACAACGAAAATTCCCTTGAAATCGTCCGGCTCGCCGGCCATGGCGATGACCCGATAACCGGCCTTCATTGCCTGCAGGGTCTGCCAGGGGTTGGGAAGAAGAAAGTCGGGTCTGCCTTTCCGGTATTTTTCCTCGAATTCAGCGTAATCACGCGACGCCTCCAGATCAAAACGGCTGCCGGCCAGCTGGCGGTTCAGATGATCCATGAGGGGCTGATAGGCGTCGATGAGTTTGGCGGGATTATGGAGGGGATGAATGGCGAAGTGATAAAGCGGCGGCCGGTCGGATGGCGGCCGGGGCCCGAATTGCGGGCCCTCGGGTTCGGGCTCCTGGCGGCAACCGAAAAAGATCGTGGAAAATACCGCCAGCAGGAAAAGGAACGATAGTTGTCGCACCATAAGCGCTCTCCCCCGAGAAATAAAGGCCGCCCCCGGCCCAGCACTTTAAATATTGAGGATACCGTATCCCCACTGCCGGCGTCAATGCCACAACGAAGGAGGCAGCCGTTACAGATCGAGCATGGTGGTGTCGCGGTTGAGAATGCGGCAGCCGCCCTCCGCCACCACCCCCATGTTTTCCAGACGGATGCCACCCCAGCCGGGCAGATAGATACCCGGTTCGATGGTGATCACCATGCCGGCGCGCAATTTTTTTCCGTTGCGGCGGTTGAGTGAGGGGGCCTCGTGCACGGCCAGGCCGACGCCGTGGCCCAAACCGTGGCCGAAATTGTCGCCAAACCCGGCCCTGCGGATGACCTGCCGCGCCGCCCGATCCGCTTCCCTGCCGGTGATGCCGGCCCGGATAGCGGCAATCGCCGCCAGCTGCGCCTGGCGGACAATGCGAACGAGGTGCACCGTCTTCTCATCCGGGGTGCCCAGCACCACGGTGCGGGTCATGTCGGAGCAGTAGCCGGAAAGAATGAGCCCCATGTCAATGACGATGGGTTCGCCGCGGCGCAGAGGACGAGCGCCCGGCACCGCATGGGGCCGGGCGCCGTTCGGGCCGCCGGCAACAATGGTGTCGAAGCTCGGCCGTTCCGCCCCCCGGGCGCGCATGGCGTTTTCGATGCGCAGCGCCACCTCCCGCTCCGTTTCCCCTTCACGCAGAGTGGCAACGATGTCCTGAAATACCGTCTCGTTGAGCAGCACCGATTTTTCGATGCCGGCCAGCTCCTCCCGGCCCTTGCAGAGGCGCAACTCCTCCACCAGTCCGCTCAGCGGCTGGGCCTCGATGCCCTGTTTAGCCGTCATGTCGATAAGTTTCCGGGCAGTGGCATACAGTGTCCAGTGCCCCTCGAAGGCCAGGCGTTTGACCCCCAGCCGGGGCAGCAATCCTTCCAGCAGAACGAGCAGCCCCTTGGCATAGAGCAGAACCTCGAAACCCACCGCCTCTTCCCGGGCGTGCAGCTCAAAACGGGAATCGGTCAACAGCAAGGGCGTTCCCCGGCGAGGGATAAGCAGCACGCCGCTCGATTCGGCAATGGAGCTGTCCGTGGCACTGTACCCGCTGAGATAACGTCGGTTTTCCGGCTGACTGACGAGCAGGGCATCAAACCGGCGGCGGGCGAGCAATCGTTGCAGTCTCGACAGTGTATCCATTCATTTTTCCTTGTTATTAAAGAAATACCACGTTTCGCCCAATGGGAAGGCAGGCAGGGTTGCTGATAAAAAAATCAAACAAGATCCGCTGGACATTTTCCCGCGCCTGTGGCCATACTTTTTCTATGGTATCCTGCTGCCGCCAACTTTCAAGGAATATTGCATGATCTTCAGGGTCTTTGCCAAAAAAGAGCTGGAAAACCTCTATGACCTGCTGGCCGTCAACCACATCGTCGGGCCACGGGCCAAGGGGATGGACCGAGAGGGGAATACCCTATATGACTTTGATTTCATTTATGATTTCAATGAACTCTCCCTCGATTTCACCGCCACCGTTCATTCACTGAAGCGCTTCGTTCTACCCGCAGCGG
>CAZUZJ010000041.1:0-13037 GCA_964624225.1 uncultured Desulfobulbia bacterium
CGTGGACAGCGATCCCCTCTCCACCGAGTTCAAGCTCGGCCTGATTGATGCCACCTATGTCGCCGATGCGACCCACAACACCGGGACGGTCTCACTTTTTTCCCACAAGAGCGACATCACCATCGAGGCGGGCACCGACGACCGCTATCTGGAGCAGCTCGGCCTGGGCGGCGGCAACATCAGCAGCACCGATGAGGGCGGCGACGGCATTTTGACCTTTACGGCCTCGGACAACCAGGTGCTCTATTCCATCCGCGGCTTTGACTATGCAGATGAGCTGCAGCTCGACGGCGGCAGCTTCAAAATCTGGATCTACAACAACGACAACACCCTGGCCCTGCCCCAGCCGGTGGAGGTGCCGATGGAGCGGGCCTACAGCCTGCAGGATGTGGCCGACGCCATCAATATCTCCATCATCAATGCCAGCGGCCAGGCCACCCCGTGGGTCAATGCGGCGGTGCACGACAACCGGCTGGTGCTGACTCCGGACGCCGACCACCAGTTCGCCTTTGGCGGCGATACCTCCAACTTCCTTGCCACCGCCGGCCTCAATACCTTTTTCTCCGGTGCGAGCGCCGCCTCCATCGGTCTCAATGCGGAGGTCAGCGGCAACACCGACCATATCGCGGCCGGCACCGTCAGCGCCAGGGGTGAGATATACAGCGGCGACCATTCCAATGCCCTGCTTATTACCAACATTCAGCGGGACGAGGCGGTTCACTTTGTCGGCGGCAACACCGGCACCCTGGACGGTTTTTACAACGCCCTGGTGGGCGACATCGGTCTGAAGGGCCGCACGGTGACCCGCGACTATGAATACAATCAACTCGTTTCCGATCAGATGAACACCATGCGAGACGCCACCTCCGGCGTCTCGCTGGACGAGGAGATGGCGGATCTCATCAAATTCCAGCAGGCCTATTCAGCAGCGGCCAAACTGATCACCTCGTCCGATGAAATGATGCGGACCCTGCTGGAGGCGGTGTAATATGCGAACGACCCTGAACACGATTTATAACATGATCGGCACCAATCTCAACAAGATCACCACCGACATGGAACAGATCAACCGGCAGATTTCCTCCGGCATGCAGATGTCGAAGCTGTCCGATAATCCGGTCAATCTGGTCAGCGCCCTGGGCATGCGTTCCACCCTGGCCGAAATTTCCCAGTACCAGGACAATCTTTCCTTCGGAGACTCCATGATCGCGGCCTCGGAACAGGCCCTGACCGGCATCAAGGAGCTGGTCAGGGATAGCAAGAATCAGGCGTTGATCGCCATTAACGACAGCCAGACGCCGGAGACCCGCCTCTATGTGGCCGACGAAGTGCATGTCTATCTGGAGCAGATGGTGACCCTGGCCAATACCCGCTGGGATGGCAAATACGTCTTCGGCGGCTACCGCACCACCGGCTATACCGAGCTTGAGCCCACCCCCTTCATGCTCGGCTACATCGACGGCTATCGTATCAATGGGGCGGAGCTTGCTCCTGTTGATTATGTTGCGCCGGCTCCCCCCCCGGAATATCAGTTGCAGGCGGATGATCTCGTCATCAACGGCATTCCGGTGTCAACCATCACCGCCGACGGTGTATCGGACGTCTATGACCTCTATTCCGCCAAGGCCAAGGCCGACGCCATCAACGCCATCAGCGCCGACTGGGTCAATGCCCTGGGTGAGACTATCCCGGGGTCAGGGGTCACCGCCGAGGTGATTCCTGCCTCTCGCCAGGCAAGCGGCGCCGTCACCGCCGGCACCCTCGATGCCGGCGATCTCGTCATCAACGGCATCGATGTCTTTGCCAGCCTTGGTCCCACCGCCATCAGCGCCCAGGACAGCGATAACGTGCTGCTCAATGCCATCAATGACGTTTCCGTGCAGACCGGCGTGGTGGCCACCCGCGACGCCGACGGCATGATTGCCCTCAAGACCGTGGACGGCCGCAACCTGCATGTTGAAACCACCGCCAACGGCAATGCCGTCACCCAGCTCAATGATGGGGGCGCGGCCGCTCAGGACAAGGTCTATTTCGGCTCCATCCAGCTGCGCTCCGACCGTACCTTTATGCTGGAAAGTACCCTGACGCCCGCCTTTCCGCCCGGCGGCACGGAGCCGGCCTTTGCTGCTCTGGGCCTTTCCGGCGGGGCCATGGCGACCGGTGAGGCGAGTGATATCGCCAATGACGGCAAGCTGTCGGTGCAGGCCCTCGTCCGACTCGACAACAATGTCCGATATACCGGCGATCGCGATAACGACGCGGAAATCAAGGTTGGCGCGAAGAGCAGCATTGCCGTGGCGAAAAACGGCGAAGACGCCATCAGCAGCACCGATGTCTTCCAGGTAATGAAGGAGCTGGAGAATTATCTGCGCGGCCAGAATTATACCTTTGTCACCGGCATTCACGCCGTGGACGATCGCCTCGCCACCCTGGAGGAGATCAATGCCGGCAAGGGGCTGCTCGATGAAAAATTTCATGACGGTAATCTGGCCATCAGCGTGACGGATCATGACGTCTATCCGCCGGAAGAGTTTAAGATGCTGATTCCGGTTGATATCGCCACGGATACCCCCTATGCCATCGCCCTCAAGCTGAACGGCATCCCCGGCCTCTCCGCCTCCTGGGACAGCACCGGTCACCTGCGCCTGGAAAGCGCGGACCCGGATCGCTATACCTTCAACATTACCGAGGACAGCAGCAATACCCTCAACGTCTTCGGCATCAACGCCCATGAATTGCAGCATCAGGGCTTGACGAAATCACTGGAGGATCTTGACAGGGTGATGACGTCGCTGTCGAGCCGCATCTCCGAGTTCGGGGCCCGGGCCAACCGCATCACCATCCAGAGCCAGATCTACGCCAATCTGGAGCTGGCCAATGAGGAGAATCTTTCGGAAAAACAGGACACCGACATGGTCGCGGCCCTGCTTGCTCTCAAATCCAAGGAGGTTGCGTATCAGGCCGCCCTGAATGCGGCGGCCAAAACCATGCAGCTCAGTCTTGTTGATTATTTGTAGGGGGGGATGGTACAGTGACGGGAAAGATAAAACCATGAGAAGGCGGCAATCGTCTCTTTCCCGCCAGGATACTTTGAGAGGAGAACTCCCCCATGCTTATTCTTTCCAGAAAGATTGGCGAGGCGATCATCATCGCCGACGACATCAAGGTCAGGGTCCTGGAAAGCAAGGGCGGCCTGGTCAAGCTCGGGGTTGACGCTCCGGAACAGGTTTCCGTTCACCGCGAGGAAATCTATCTGCGTATCGTTGAGGAGAACCGGCGGGCAGCCCAGGACGCACCGGCTGATCTCGGTCTGCTCGGCGATGTTTTTGGCATGGAAAAGGAAGGGTAATCTATGAATGCCGTACAACAGGATATGGCGGTGCAACCGCACAGTGAGAAGCGGCTGCTGGTGCAGACCAGCCGTTTCGGTGAAATTGCCGTTGATCCGGACCGGGTCATTTCCATGGTCAGCCCCTTTCTCGGCTTTCCCGAATCGCATCGGTTTATTCTCAGGTCGCACAGTCCAAAGTCGCCGTTTATGTGGCTCCAGTCTTTGGACAACCCGGACCTGGCCTTTGTCGTCATTGCGGCGGCGCTGCTCGATTTTGACTACAAGCCGACCATCCCTCGCCAGATTGTCAGCGAGCTTGAGCTGGCCGCGGACGACGAGCGCGACATCCTGCTTATCCTTACCATTCCGAAGGATAATCCCCGGGCCATGACCGCCAACCTGCTTGGCCCGGTGGTTCTCAACACCGGCAAACGGCTGGCCCGACAGGTGGTGCTGGATCCACTCAAGTATGATCCCTGCCAGCGGCTTTTTCCGGAAACGCAGTGAGCGGGGCACAAAAAAAAACCGGCGGCTCGCCGGTTTTTTGCAGACAAGAGGAAAAGAGGGTAATGACAGGGGTTATTCGTAAAACAGGGAATCGTCGGCGAGGAGATCGTCCAGCATCCTGTCCGCAATGTCACGGGCATCGACCCGGTAGGTGCCTTCGTTTATCTGCTGCTTCAGGGCCTCGATCATCTCCATCCGCATCGCCGGAGTCTGCTCCAGGATCTCCTTCATCTTCTGCACATCCCGGGAGCCGCTTGAAAGTTCGACCCGATCGGCCGGAGCCGCAGCATTTTTTGCTGCCGCACCCTCGGCGCCGCGATTTTTTTTCACGTCGACCTTGGTATCCGTCCTGATCTGAGAGATTGCGTCGGTTATCTTCATGACCAGCTCCTCTTCGTCCGAAAGCCCGTTATCCCCGGATAACGCCGTATTTTTCCATCCCAATACCTCATTGCCCTAGTTACCATATCGACTTTTTTTTCTCAAACTTTAAAAAAATATTGACTCCGCCCCCCTTGCCCTTCGCGGCCATCACTTTTCTTGCCAAAAAAAAATACGCCTGTTAGAGTTGCCGTCATGAAAAATCACGAGCCCGTCTATCTCATCGACGGCAGCGCCTATATTTATCGCGCCTATCATGCCATTTCTCCTCTGACTACCAGCACGGGACTGCCGACCCACGCCGCCTACGGCTTTACCACGATTCTGCTCAGGGTTATCCGGGAAAAGGCGCCCCTTTTTCTGGCCATAGCCTTTGATCGGAAAGGGCCAACCTTCCGCCATGCCCTCTATTCCGACTACAAGGCCAACCGGCCACCCATGCCGGAGGATCTTGCCTGCCAGATCCCCTATATCCGGAAAATCGCTACGGCCTACAACATCCTTTCCCTGGAGCAGGATGGCATGGAGGCGGATGACCTCATTGCCTCCGCTGCGACCCGGCTTGCCGCAACCGGCAACAGGGTGGTCATCGTCTCCGGCGATAAGGATCTCCTGCAGCTGGTGAGTGAGGCGGTTGTTGTCTGGGACCCCATGGCCGACCGGTTGATGGACGAGCAGGCGGTCCGCGCCCGTTACCACGTCGGCCCGGAAAAGCTGAACGATCTGTTCGGCCTGATCGGCGACAGCTCGGACAACGTGCCGGGGGTGCCCGGTGTTGGCCCGAAAACCGCGGAAAAACTGATCAACGAGTTTGCCAGCATGGCAGGGCTCTATGCCGGAATCGACGAACTCGCCCAGCCGAAACTAAAGGAAAAGCTGCTTGCCCACCGTGAACAGGCCTTTCTCTCGCGCCAGCTTATTGCCCTGAACACTGCGGTGCCGGTCCCCGGTCATCTTGACGCCTATCGTCTGCCCCGGCCTGATGAGGAAAAACTGCACGCCCTGTTTACTGAGCTGGAGTTCACCCGGCTGCTGAAAAGGGAGGCGCCGGTGCGGCCCCTGGCAACCGCGGGATACTCCCTGGTGACGAGCCGCCGCGAGCTGGATACCCTCTGTCGTCGGCTCATGGAAAAACCGCTGCTGGTGCTGGACACGGAGACCACCTCCCTGGATCCCCTCTCCGCCCGGCTGGTCGGTATCTCCCTCTGCACCGAGCCTGACCTGGCCTGGTATGTGCCGGTCGGCCATGTGGATGAAGAGGGCCGTCCCCTCGCCGACCAGCTCTCCCTGGCTGACCTGGTCGAATGTCTCCAGCCGCTCCTGGTTGACGACAAGCGTCTCATTATTGGCCATAACATTAAATATGATTATCAGGTGCTCAAGGAAAACGGCCTGCTCCTCACCGCTCCCCTGGCCGATACCATGATTGCCTCCTATCTTCTCAATCCCGCCCGCCGCAGCCACGGCCTCGATGATCTCTGCCGTGAGCAGCTCCAGTGCCGGCTTACCACCTTTGCCGAGGTGACGAACAATGATAAGCGGACGGATGCGTTCGCCTCTGTCCCCCTGGCCGCGGCGCGGGATTATGCCTGCGAGGATGTTGTCGCCACCCTCATGCTCTGGCAGCGTTTCGAGCCGCAACTGCGCGCCTTGGGCCTCCAGGAGCTGTTCCGGGACCTGGAAATGCCCCTGGTGCCGCTCCTGGCCGAGATGGAAGAAACCGGTATTCTGGTGGATCGGCAAATTCTTGCCGCCGTTTCCAGCGAGTTCGGGAAAAAGCTCGCCGAACTGGAGGTGAGGATTTATGCCCTGGCCGGCGAAGAATTCAACATCAATTCACCGAAACAGCTCGGCGTCATTCTCTTTGAAAAATTGCGCCTGCCTATGGGGCGCAAGACAAAAACAGGTTATTCCACCGATGTCACGGTCCTTGAGAAACTGGCTCCCTATCATGAATTGCCCGCCGTCGTTCTGGAGCACCGCAGTATCGGTAAGCTTAAATCGACCTATGCCGACAAGCTCGCCACCCTCATTCATCCCCGCACCGGTCGGGTCCATACCTCCTTCAACCAGACGGTCACCGCCACCGGTCGGCTGAGCAGCAGCAATCCCAATCTCCAGAACATCCCGATTCGCACTCAGGAGGGCCAGCGTATCCGGGAGGCCTTTGTCGCGGCCCCCGGCATGGTGCTGCTTGCCGCTGATTATTCACAGATCGATCTGCGGGTACTTGCTCATTATTCCCGGGACGAGGCCCTGGTGGAGGCATTCCGAACCGGCCGCGATGTGCACGCCCAGACTGCGGCGGAGATCTTTCGGGTCCATGAAACCCTCATCACCCCCCAGATGCGCCGGGTTGCGAAAAGCATCAATTTCGGCATTGTCTACGGCATGTCCGCCTTCGGCCTGGCAGGCCAGCTCAACATCAGCCGCAAGGAGGCCCAGACCTTCATCAACCGCTATTTCGATCTCTATCGCGGGGTGAAACGTTTCATGGAAGAGATCATCGAAGAGGCCAGACAGAAGGGATTCGTCACCACCCTGTTTCTGCGGCGACGGGAGCTGCCCGACATCACCAGCAGCAACAAGACCGTCCGGGAATTCGCCGAACGCACCGCCCTCAATACCCCGATCCAGGGGACCGCGGCGGACATCATCAAACTGGCCTCGCTGCGCTGCCACGACCAGCTGCGCCGCGCCGGCCTGGCCGGCCGCCTGTTACTGCAGATCCATGACGAACTGGTCTTTGAGGTGGCTCGTGAGGAGATTACCGCCACCTCTGCCGTGATCAAGGAGGCCATGGAGCAGGTCGTAAAGCTGGCCGTGCCGTTGCTGGTCAACCTGTCGCATGGGACCAATCTTGCGGAAACGAAGTAAATTGACAATTGCCCATCGACATTTCATAATGGCGGCACCGCTGAAGAGGGACAGCACGCTCAGTACCCGCTTGTTTTGAGTTAACGCTTGATTGTTACGGAATACATCGCTAAATGAGTTCTTTCATGCTCGATCTTCTCCGCCGCAAGGCCCAGTCGCCCTATCTGCAGGCCACGGTCCTCATCATCATTGTCGTTTTTGTTTTCTGGGGCGTCGGCGGCAACTCGAGCGGCGCCAGGAACGCCGTAGCCACGGTCAACGATCAGCCGATCACCCTGGAGGAGTATGACAAGGCCCTGGGCGCGGCCCTGGACAACTTCAGAAATCAGTTCGGCGGCACCCTGCCCAAGGATTTTGTCGAAACCTTCGGCGTCAAACAGCAGATTCTCAACGACCTGATTCGCAAGGAGCTGGTGCTGCAGGGTGGTGAAGAGATGGGCATCTTTGTCAGTGATACGGAAATCCAGAACGCCGTCAAGGAGATGACCGTTTTTCACAGCAACGGCCAGTTTGATGTGAATCGTTACCGCGAGGTGCTGAAGTCCTCCCGCCTGACGCCGACCAAGTTTGAAGCCTCTCTCCGCAAGGATCTGCTGCTTGCCAAAATCAGTGATCAGCTCGGTGGATTCGCCAGGACGACACCACGGGAAACGGATGAGCGGTTTGCCTTTGCCAATGAGGAGTTGCGCCTGAGCTATGCCCTCTTCAGTCCGGCAGATTTCACCGATCAGGTGACGGTCAGCCCGGCGGCGCTTGATGCCTATTATGGCGCCAACAAGACGAAATACCAGACGCCGTTGCAGGTGAAGCTCTCCTACCTCGCCTTCCGCATCAGCGAGGAGATGGAAAACGTAACGATCCCGGAAGAGGAGCTGCGTGACTATTACGCGAGTCATGCCGACCAGTTCGGCACCCCGGAGCAACGGCGGGCCAGTCACATCCTCCTCCGCGCCACGGAAGAAAATAAAGAGTCGCGCCGACAGGAGATCGACAGGATCATGGCCCGCCTTAAGTCGGGAGAGGAGTTTGCCGCATTGGCCCGCGAGTTTTCCGAGGACGGTACCGCGGCCCAGGGTGGCGATCTCGGTTTTTTCAGCCGCGGCCGGATGGTCCAGCCCTTTGAGGAAGCGGTCTTTGCCCTGGCGAAAAAGGGGGATCTGAGCGAGGTCGTTACCACCCCTTTCGGGCTCCATCTTATTCAGCTCACCGATATCAAACCAGCGGAAACCACCCCCTTTGCGGATGCCAGGGCCGGGATCGAAAAACAGCTGAAGGAACAGAAGGCGGCAAACACGGTCTTTGCGACGGCCAACGAGGCCTATGAAAAGATTATCTTTGCCGGTAGCCTGGCAAAGTATGCGGAAAATTTCGGGATTACCCCCGAGCAAACCCCCTTTTTCGCCGAGAACGCCCCGCCGGCCGAGTTGGCCGGGGCAACTGCCGTGCTCAGCACCGCCTTTTCTCTGAAGAAAGGCGAGCTCAGCTCGCTGCTTGAGACCCCGGACGGCTACGTCATTGTCTTGCTCGCCGACCGCAAGGAGCCGGAGACGCCACCCCTTGATGCGGTGCGCGAGCGGGTGGAAAAGGATTATGTTGCCCAGGAGGCCCGCACCCTCTGCCGGAAGGCGGCTGAGGAGGCGCTGGCCGCCGCACGATCCGGAGAGGCGGATTTTGCCGCAGTGATGAAGGAGCGGAAGGCGACGGTCAAGGACACGGGCTTTTTTTCCCGCGCCGCCAGGATTGTCGGGGAGCTGCCGGCGCCGGCGGTGGAAGCGGGTCAGCGGCTTACCGCGAAAACGCCATATCCTGACAGTGTGCTGGATGCCAAAGAGGGTTTTTATGTCCTCCGGTTTGCCGAGCGCAAGGCGGGGGCGGATAGCGAAGAGAAACGGCAGACCATCGCTGCGCAGCTTGCGGCGGAAAAGCAGCAGGCGATCCTGGCGGCGTGGACCGCCCGGCTCATGGAAGAGGGACGGGTAACGATCAACGAGGAATATCTGCAATAGCGGGGTGGTCGGGGGAGCAAGGCGCCGCCTCCCCGGCTCATTCCTCCTCGCTTTTCCTGCCCCACAACGGATCCTGGCCGAAGCGATCCATCCACCAGTCTGCGGCATCCAGGGTCTCTTGCTGGATGACCAGCGGGAAACGGAAATTTTTGCAGTAGAGCAGCAGCGTCTGATAGGCCTCGCTGAGCCTCCGCATCTGCTCCTCGCTGCCCGTCTCGTTGCCGGTGAGGTCCGGGTGATGAATTTTCGACAGGCGGCGATAGGCCTTTTTGATCTCGGCCAGCGTTGCCGTCTCTCCCAGGCCGAGAAGTTCCCGGGCCGCGATGATTTTTTCCCACTCTTTTCTGGTCATGACCCGTCCTTTTTCTTCCAGCTTTTTTCCTCGTGGCGCAGCAGCCGGCCGATGTTGCTTCGATGTTTGAGCCAGACGAGCAGGCTGACGAAAAGGGCCAGCAACAGGCAGTCGCCGCTGCCCTGCTGCCCGAAGATGACAATCGGCATCAGCGCCGCGGCCACCAAGGAGCCGACAGACACATAACCGGAAAGGGCAACCGCGGCGACAAAGGCAACCAGACAGATGGCAAGGGCCAGGGGGGAAAGATAGAGAAAGATCCCTACAGCGGTGGCGACTCCCTTCCCGCCCCGGAAACGCAGATAGACGGGAAAGAGATGGCCGACAAAGGCGGCCCCGCCGCAGAGCATGACGACCTCGGCTTCGAACCCCATTTTCCTGGCTATCAGCATGGGCAGATAGCCCTTTGCCGCGTCGAGCAGGAGGGTCAGGGCTCCCACCTTTTTGCCGGCCAGGCGACCGACGTTGGTTGCACCAATATTGCCGCTGCCCTCTTTGCGCACGTCGATGCCGGCGAGCTTGCCCAGCAGCAGCCCGAAGGGAATCGAGCCGGCCAGGTATGACAGCGCGATCAGAAGATAGTCCACACGCTCCATCCTTTTTTGTGTTCGTGATCCGGCGGCATGAGGGCCGTCATGCCGGCCCGGCCTCCTCTGGGAAAATCAGCCACAGGGTACGCGAGATTTTCCTATAAATCAATGGCTGATTCACGCTATACTGGACGAGAGGCGAAACCGCCCTTTCATACAGAGGAGTTTCCATGGATCGACGTTTCATGCAGGAGGCCATCAGACTGGCTCGGGAGAAATCCCTGCTGGGTGAGGGCGGGCCGTTTGGTGCCGTCATTGTCCGGCAGGGCAGGATTCTTGCCCGGGGCTGGAACCAGGTGCTGAAGAAAAACGATCCCACCTGTCATGCGGAGATGGTGGCCATCCGCAAGGCCTGCCGCCTGCTCAAGGATTATCGCCTGACCGGCTGCACTATCTACGTCAACTGCGAACCCTGCCCCATGTGTCTTGCCGCCCTCTACTGGGCGGGCATTGAGCGGATTGTTTTTGCCGCCACCCGCCGTGATGCCGCGGACCTCGGTTTTGTCGATGACTTTCTCTATCGGGAACTCCTCCTCTCTCCCCATGAGCGGACCATCCCCACCTGGCAGGAGATGCGGGACGAGGCCCTGGCCGTCTTTGCCGAGTGGGACCGGCTGGCAAACAAGATCATTTACTGACCCTGCTGATCCCCCCCACCCCGATGACCGGACTTGACCCATCCCCTGTTGCACTAAAAAAATGTCACCCTTGATCTAAGTCAAAGCTCTTCCGCGCTCTTTCGACTAGGATAAAAGAAAAAGGGGGCGTGCCGTGGCGGCCGCGCTGGCGGACCGCCTCTCCAGGCACGAGTCATAGAGCGGGGTCGGGGTTTTCCCTGGCGCCGGAAGGAGCGTATTATGAAATGCCCGGGACAGGACAGCCGGTATTGGGAGGGCGCGGCCATCTTTGAGGTGAAATGCCCGCAGTGCGCCCAGTTCATCGAATTTTTCAAGGATGACGTCAGTCGTAAGTGTTCTGCGTGCGGCCACCGCATGCTCAATCCGAAAATCGATTTCGGCTGCGCCGCCTATTGCCCGCACGCGGCCCAGTGTCTCGGCTCCCTGCCGGAGGAGCACCAGCCGGCCGGCCAGACCCTCAAAGAGCGCACCGCTGTGGCAATGAAACGCTATTTCGGCACTGACTTCAAGCGGATCGGCCATGCGAGCAAGGTTGCCCATTTTGCCGAGGAGATCAACCGCTATGAGGAAGGTGATCCGGCGGTAGTCCTGGTTGCCGCCTATCTGCATGACATCGGCATCCAGGAGGCGGAACGCAAACACAACAGCACGGCCGCCCGTTACCAGCACCAGGAGGGACCGCCCATTGCCCGCCAGATTCTCGCCGATCTCGGTGCCGAGCCGGGGCTCATTGACGAGGTGTGCGATATCATCGGACATCATCATTGCCCGCGGGCCGACGACACGGTCAATTTCAAGGTTCTCTATGATGCCGACCTCATTGTCAATCTTGACGAAAAACAGCGCGAAAAACCGACGCCGCCGGCACATCTGAGGAAAATCATCGAAAAATCGTTTCTGACCGCGGCGGGCAGACGGATTGCCGCCGACGTGTTACTGCATTGATACCAGGAGAAAATCATCATGAAGATACTGAGAAAGATCATCGAAATCGACGAGTCGCTGTGTAACGGGTGCGGTCAGTGCGTACCGGGCTGCGCAGAAGGTGCCCTGCAAATCGTTGACGGCAAGGCCCGCCTGGTGGCGGATAAATACTGTGACGGCCTGGGCGCCTGCCTTGGCGATTGCCCGACCGGGGCCCTGCGCATCATCGAGCGCAGCGCCGATGACTTTGACGAAAAGGCGGTCGAGGAGTTTCTCCGGAGCAAAAAGGGGCAGGCAGCCAACGCCGCATCCACCCCCTGCTCCTGCCCGTCCGCCGGTTTGCAGCATTTTACCCCGCCAGGCGGCTGCCAGGCAGCCAACGCGCCCCGCACGGTGCCCGCGGCTGGGGGCGCTTCCGCCTTAAGTCACTGGCCGGTGCAGATTCGTCTGGTGCCAGCCAGTGCGCCGTTTCTCGACAACAGCGATCTGCTGATTGTCGCAGATTGCGCGCCGATCGCCTATGCCGATTTTCACCGGGATTTTATCGCCGGCCGGGTGGTGATGATGGGCTGCCCGAAGTTTGATGACCGGGAGAGCTATGTGGAGAAATTTGCTGAGATATTCCGCAATCGCGCCATCAAGAGCATTACCTCGGTGATCATGGAGGTGCCCTGCTGCGCCAGCATGCGTGGTATCGTCAAGGAGGCGCTGGCCCGGTCCGGCACGGCGATTGCCTGCACGGAATATGTTATCAGCGCCCGGGGGGCGATTCTGTCCTGATCGTTGCCGGGCAGCAGGGGTCAGTTTGGTTGGAGGCGGGAGAGCGCCTGGCGGGCCAGCTCACCGACCGTGACCGGCCGGAGAACGCGGTCTTCATAGAGGTTCACAGGATGGGCGCTGTCGCACCATGGTCTGATCTGCCAGGCGGCCTCGCGGATGCGTAGAATGCCGAAGTTGCGGCAGGCGAGGCCGGCGACCACCGGGTCGGCTGATTCGAGATACATGGCCATGTGGCCGTCGGCGTCGTGGTGCAGCAGCGGTTCGGGCCGCACCATGGCCAGCCGGCCGATGCCCCACATGAGACCGTGCTGCAGGGCCGGCAGCTCCAGGTAGTTTTCCTCGCGCATGTAGGAGACGAGCAGGTGGGCGTATTCGTCGGCCAGCCAATTGGTGACCGCCATGATCTCGCCCATCGCCTCCGGGATTCCCCAGCCGATTCCGCCTGATTCTTCGTTCATGCTCCAGAGCAGGCGACGCATGACGATGCGGGCCGCCTCCCTGTCCTGCCGGGCCAGTCGGCTCATCACCACGCCGAGCACGGTGACCGTGTGCCATTTTGCCCGCTCGTCGGGGCGATAGAGACCGGCGATCAGCGCACCGATCAGCTCCTGCGGCGGAAACGGGTCCAGCTCCCGCAGGACATGGTCGATG
>CAZUZJ010000042.1:0-13004 GCA_964624225.1 uncultured Desulfobulbia bacterium
CCATAGCGGGCGGGAAAGTGAAAACAACGAGTTACAAAACATGACCCGTCGGAATCGTGTATTTACGATTCCGACAAAGCTGTCCGTCCGCCAGGAAAACCATGGCACTGGGCCAGGTTCAGGCGGTGATCGCGCGGATTTCCTGCACGCCGGCTTTGGAAAGCCGCGCGGCTGGTTTGGCGTAACCTAATGGAATTGCAGTATTTTTGCAGTGTATGGCAGAGCACTATAGCTCAAGATGGAAAAGTCCGCCATAAAAAATGAATAGATGTTCATTCGGATGGCGAATGTGGGGAGAAAAGGCAGCGGTTTTCTTTGGGAAACGGCGGCCTTTTACTGTTCCTTTTTGCTGTGCAGCGAGCAGAATTCCCGGATCATTTCCCTGCGCTCGGCAAGGTTGAAGCGGAAATAAAAGGGGCTCAGCATGAGGATTCTGATGGCTTCCTGGCGGGTCATGACAGTTCCTTGTCGTTGATGTCTTTTCCTTTCCCGAAAAACTCTCTATGATACGCTTATCGGCGGATTACAGGAAAACTTTATCAGTCTGTCGAAACCGCTTTCTCTGGCTTTTTCAACAGTCGGTTGGGCAGTGAAGGCCTCCACATGAGAAGCCAGCTTGAAAAGATAATGGCCGGCTAACACCCCTCTCCTGCAAAAGATGATTTACCTGCTTTGCCGGGGTGTGCTAAAATGTTGGTAGTTTTTGCATACGATACGGTCTCACCGCTGTTATTAATCTGTTTTCCGGCCGTTACAATGGCGGGATATTTCTAATCCAGTGCCGATGGAAGATCTGTCAAAAAAACCGGTCAAGATCTGCAATGACCGTTTTCTCCTCAAGCTGACCAAGGATAAGATGAAGGCCTTTCTGCAGCTCGTCGACGAGGAGGGATCCTTTGCCGAAGTCCCGTTTGATGATATCCTCAAAGAGGTGCAGCAACAGGGCGTTGTTTTTGGCTTTGTCGCCAAGCTGCCGCCGCCCCGGGAAGGGAAAACCGTTGTCGCCAGCGGCAAGGAGGTTGTTCACGGTGAAAATGCCAAAATCCAGCCGGTGATCAAGCCAGCCATCGTCACCCGCCATCAGGCGAAAAAACCGGGCAAAGACCGGGTGGATTTTCGCGAACTCGGCACCATCGTCAATGTCGCGGCCGGGAAACTGCTGCTGCGGAAAATTCCGCCCACCGCCGGCATTCCTGGCAAAAACGTGCTGGGCGAGGAAATTGCTCCCAAACCGGGCAAGGATGTGGCGATTAAGTGTGGTCCGGGCGTGGCCTTGAGTGAGGATGGTCTCAATGTCGTTGCCACCATTGACGGCAAGTTCGTCATGGCGGAAGGCAAGCCGTCCGTTTACGCCGAACACGTCATCTCAAGTGATGTGGATATGTCGGTGGGCAACATTGCCTTCTGCGGCAGCCGGCTGGAGATCACCGGCGAGTTGCTGCCGGGATTCAAAATCAAGTGCAAGGGAGATGTGATCATCGGCAAGGGGGTGAACAACGCGCAGATACTCGCCGGTGGCAATGTCAGGATAAACGGGGGACTGATCGGGCAGGACGCCGAAGTGCGGGCCAGAGGGAACATTGTCCTCGATTTTTGCGAGAATTTCGGCGAGGTGGAGGCGCGGGGCAACCTGACGGTGAATAATTTTGTCGTCCAGGGCAGGGTGAAAACCGGTAAAAACATGCAGGTGCTGCACGGCAAGGGAACCGTCATCGGCGGTCGTTACATTCTGGGTGGCAGCATGCATGTCCGGGAGCTGGGCTCGGGGGCCGAGGTGGTGACCGAGGTGGTCGTCGGTCTGCAGCCTGAACTTGAAAAACGCAAGCGCATGATCGAGGCGGCCAAGGCCTACTGGCCGAACCGGATGAATGAGATTCTCAAGAATATCGGTACGCTCAATGAAATGAAAAAGGCGGAGGGTAAAAATTTCGGCGGCGAGAAGGCCGAGGTGCTGGCGGAATTGAACCGGATGATGCCCGAGGTGATGGAAAAAAACAACCAGCTGGCCGAGATGGAGATGCAGCTCGATAAGGAGTTGGAGCAGGCTGCCAATGAGGCGGTCTTTGTCTACGGCACCCTGCATCCCGGTGTTGCCGTCACCATCGGCAAGGCCGCCAGGGTCATCGACAAGCGCGAGGAGGGGGTGGTCATCGAGTTACAGAAAAGCACCCTGCAGATCCATGTCCGCACCATGACGTCTGAGGAGCGGGAGGCCGGAGGATTGTGAAGGGCGCAACGCCGGGCCCAGCCCGCCGAACAAGCTGGTATCCCGGTGTGTTTGTGAGATTTTATTAATTGGGGTGATGCCCCCTTTGGCAGAGGGCGAGCATTTCCCGGACCGCCTGGTCGAGGCCGACCAGGATCGCCCTGGCCATAACCGCATGGCCGATACTCAGCTCTTCGATGCCGGCCAACCCCGCCACCTTCTCCGTGTTGCGATAATTGAGACCGTGTCCGGCATTGACCCGCAGTCCGGCCCCATGGGCCGCATCCACGGCTGCGGCGATGAGAGCAAATTCCCGGTTTTCCTCTTTTTCCGTAACAGCGTCGCTGTAACGGCCGGTGTGGATTTCGACAAAGGTGGCGTCCGCCTTGCGGGCGGCATCAATCTGGGCCTGTTCCGGGTCGATGAACAGACTGACCGGAATGCCGGCGTCGTTCATCCGGCCAATGACCCGGGTGATATGTTCCCGTCCGCTTACCACGTCAAGGCCGCCTTCGGTGGTCAGTTCGGCCCGTTTTTCCGGCACCAGGGTCACCAGGTCAGGTTTGATCTTCAGGGCGATGGCGATGATCTCTTCAGTGGCGCCCATTTCCAGATTGAGTTTGGTTGTCACCGTCTCCCGCAGGATACGGACATCCCGATCCTGGATGTGACGGCGGTCCTCGCGCAGATGGACGACAATGCCCGATGCGCCGGCAAGTTCGCAGATGCCGGCAGCCAGGACCGGATCGGG
This sequence comes from uncultured Desulfobulbia bacterium, assembly GCA_964624225.1. Lineage (GTDB taxonomy): Bacteria > Desulfobacterota > Desulfobulbia > Desulfobulbales > SURF-16 > DB1. The sequence continues at coordinate 2,958 of CAZUZJ010000042.1, forward strand.
TTCCTGGATGCCGCGCGCCTGGCGAAGGGTGGCGACGTGGTCAACGTTGATTGCAAGTTTCACCATGTGCTTTTCCTTGTTGTCGGAAGATTCCGTTTTCGGGTGGATTGCCTGAAAAAAAGATTGTCGGAATCGTAAAAAGCGACGATTCCGACGGGCCGTGTTTTGTAACTCGGTGTTTTCGCTTTCCCGCCTGCCATGTTTTGCGGGTTTGTGAGACCATCAAGATTGGCGAAGGCGGCGCGCCGCTTCAGGCGCTTCCCAGCGGTTTGACGTCCACCGAGGCGGCAAGCGACTCCAGCATCTTCTGCTCCATGGCGAGCATCCGCTTCGCCTCGTCTTCTCCGACCTCGTGGTCATAGCCCAGCAGATGAACAAAACCGTGCACCAGCAGGACGGTCAGGTAGTCGTCGAGTCCGGTGCCGGCCGCCGCTGCCTCCTGGCGGGCGGTGTCCAGGGAGATGACGATGTCGCCCAGCAGACGGGGGAGATCGTCATCCTCTTCATGGACGCCATCCTCACCCACGGCCCGACCGTCATCCTCTTCCTCCTCGTCCGTCATGGGGAAGGAGAGAACATTGGTCGACCGGTCCTTGCCCCGGTAGCTGCGGTTGAGGTTGCGCATTCGCCGGTCGTCGACGATCAGGATGCTCAGTTCATCGGCCGGGTCGGCGGCAAGGGCAAGCAGGAGCTCACCTCGTTTTTCCAGGATCTCCAGGCTGCCGGTGGGCAGCTCAGTATCAGTTGTCACCAGGGCGGGCATGCCGTGGTTCCTTTTTGGAATGACTTTTGCCGCTCTTTTCGTAGGCGCGGATGATTTCCTGAACCAGTGGATGGCGGACCACGTCGACATCGGTGAAGTAGCTGAAAGATATCCCTTTGATGTTCTTGAGGATCCGGGAAGCGTGGATGAGGCCGGAACCGCGGTCGTGGGGCAGATCGATCTGGGTGATGTCGCCGGTGATGACCGCCTTGGAGCTGAAGCCCAGCCGGGTGAGAAACATCTTCATCTGTTCCGGAGTGGTGTTCTGCGCCTCATCAAGGATAACAAAGGCGTTGTTGAGGGTACGGCCGCGCATAAAGGCAAGCGGGGCGATTTCGATGACTTCCCTCTCCACCAGCTCTAGGGCCTTTTCCCGGCCCAGCATGTCGTGGAGGGCGTCATGGAGGGGGCGGAGGTAGGGGTTGATCTTGGCCACCAGGTCGCCGGGCAGAAAGCCGAGGTTCTCCCCGGCCTCCACCGCCGGTCGGGTGAGGATGATCCCCTTGACCTGGCCGGCGCTGTAAGCGGCAATGGCCATGGCCACTGCCAGGTAGGTTTTGCCGGTACCGGCCGGACCGATGCCGAAGGCAATGTCGTGGTTGCGGATCGCGTCGATATAGAGCTTCTGGTTAATGCTTTTGGGGGAGATGATTCGCTGCTTGGCGGTGATGTAGACCTGATCGAGGAAGATATCCTTCAGATTGGCCCGGGGCGAGCGCTCCATGATGCGCAGGGCATAGGCGACATCGGCCGGATAGACGGGATAGCCGGTGACGATCAGCTCGTAGAGCTGATTCAGAGTGGTGGCGGTGGTGGCAACGGCATGGTCGAGGCCGGAGATGTTGAGGGTCGTTCCCCGCGCCTTGACCGATACCCCCACCGCCTTTTCCACGGCGAGCAGATTACGGTTCAGATCACCATAGAGCTGCCGCGCCGCTTCGTTGTCGGCAAAGCAAAGCTCCATCTGGGCGGTTGTCTTCACCATTACCGGCTATTTCCCTGTTTTGAGCCGGTCGAGCTCCGCGTCGATCATTTTCTGGAGAGCGGCTATCCCGCGATCCTTGACCTTGCGGCCGTTGACGAAGAGCGACGGCGTCCCCTTGACCCCGGCCTGGGCGCCGTCCTTCTGGTCCTTGGCAATGATCGCCATGGCCTGGGGATCGACCAGGTCCTTGCGGAACTGTTCCATGTCGAGCTGCAGGCTGACGGCGATTTCCTGGAATTTGTCCGGAGTAAGCTGCTGCATGTTCTGGAAGAGGGCGTCATGATACTGCCAGAACTTGCCCTGGCGATGGGCAGCAATGGCGGCAATGGCCGCCGGAGTCGCCTCGTTATGGCCCCGCAGGGGGAAATGTTTGTAGGTCACCTTCACTGTCGCCGGGTTGTTGGTGAGGATCTGTTCGAGATCAGGGCCGATCCGGGCGCAGTACGGACACTGGAAATCGCTGAAGACGACGATGGAAATCGGGGCGTCGGCGGGGCCGAGGAAGGGGGCGTTCGTGGTGTCGATGGCGACGATGAAGGAATAGCTGATTTCCTCCACCTTGCCGGCGTCGTTGCTCAGAAAGATCTTGTCGTCGAGGTTGGCAAGGTCGAGACCGGAGACGGCGATGCGGGTAAAAGACGGATCAACCGGGATGGTGCCCTGGATCTGTCCGTCGTTGCCGTAGATGGTCACCAGGCCACGGCTGAGGGCAAAGACATTTTTGCCGTTCAGGGAGCTGGCCAGATCAAGCGGAGCGGAACCGGCGGTAAAAGACGAGGTGATTTCCCAGTCCACATTGGCTCGGGCCGATGTTCCCGCGGCCAGCAGGGCACACAGGGTGAATGCAAAAAATGGTTTGAATCGCATAACGCCTCCTGAAATGAATGATGGTCGCGCAAAAACCCGCAAACCATGGCGGGTGGGAAATTGAAAACAACGCGTTACTATGCGCTGCCCGTCGGAATCGGGGGGTTTTGCGATTCCGCCAAATGAATACAACTGCAAAAAGAGATCTCCTGCTCGGGACAAAAAATGGTGCCATCGCCCCGGTGCTTCTTCCTGTGACACATAACAGCGCCAATTGTTCTTGATTGTCGCTTTATTTTCAACTGTTATTTTGTGGTCGTCGTAAAAAGCGGGCCGGCAGGGGCCGTCTCCTTTTCCCGCTGCATTATGAGGCGGGATAAAAGGATGGCCAGATGGAGAACCTCGGCGGCAGAGGCGGTCCGGCCGATGCCGGCGCGCCACTGGAGCAGGCAACCACTGCAGGTCGTGACGATATGTCCGGCATCGTGACGGGTGAAATCCGCCAGGGCCGTCGAAAAGAGTGTCCGGGACAGCAGGGGGTGGGCCAGATGAAAGAGGCCGCCCTGACCGCAGCAGCGACTGCCGGAAATCGGTTCCGTGCCGCTGATTTTTGCAATGAGTTCGCGGGGCGGAAGGATGACCCTGTCCGGACCGAAACGAAGATGGCAGGGGTCGTGGTAGAAAATGGTCGGTCCGTTGTCTGTTTCGGCCGGCGACAGGTCGGCGGCGTGGGGAAGGAAAAAGGAGGAGAACTCCGTGACCCGGGCGGCGAACTCGCTGGCCCGTTCCGTCCAGGTCGGATCATCGGCCAGCAGGGCTGGATAAGAACGGAGATGGCTGTAGCAGGAGGCGCAGGAAGTGAGGATGGGCAGGGAATGACCGGCAAAGGCGGCAATGTTTTTTCTGGCCAGTTCCTGGGCCTCGGAAATGCTGCCCGCGGCATAGGCGGCCAGTCCGCAGCAGACCTGGTGATCGGGGGCGGCCAGACGGCCGCCGGCCAGGCGGCGAGTAAGAAAATCGGTAGCGCGCTGGATCTCGGGATTGAGATGGCGGGCCAGGCAGCCGCTGAAATAGCTGATGGTCGGGGAAGGCCGGTCGATGCTGGTCTCGATCGGCGCCGGTGCCGGCGGCCGGGTCATGCCGGCCTCGCCGAGCAGGGTCAGTTTGCGGCGCAGCCCGCTGTTCTTTGGCAGCAGGGCGTGGAGAGAAGCGACCAGGCCGGAGAGTGTTTTCAAGAGGGAGGGTGAGGCGAGCGTCTTGCGGACCAGAAGCTTTTCCGGGTAATGGGGCTGGGCGTAAATGGGAATGTCGCTCCGGCCGCGGATGATTAGAGAAAGGGTGTCGATTTTGCGCGGACAGGCCGCGGCGCAGGCGCCGCAGAGCAGACAGGCGGAAAAGATCGATCCAAAACCGCGGGTGGGGGGGGCGGAGAGGTGGCTCAGCAGGTGAAGGCGCCCGCGGGCGGTCAGTGATTCCCGCCCGGTCACCTGATAAACCGGGCAGACCGCGGTGCAGGCGCCGCATTTGGCGCATGCGTCGGCAAGGCGGATGGCTTCGGTGAGGTTGCTGATCATCGTGGCGCTGGTGGCGACCGAGGCGGGGAAAGGGGTGACGCCTGCCGGGTACTTCTTTCCCCGCTCGGTTCTCTCCGGGCGGCTATTATTTCTGCCAGAGCAGATAGGCCTTGATGAAGGAATCGAGGCCACCGTCGAGCACTGCCTCGACATTGCCGGTTTCCTGGCCGGTGCGATGATCCTTGATCAGTCGATATGGTTGCATGACATAGGATCTGATCTGACTGCCCCAGGCGATTTCCTTCTTCTCGCCCCCCAGTTCCTCCCGCTGCTCCTGTTGCAGGGACTTTTCCCGCTCGTAGAGGCGGGCCTTGAGCATCTTCATCGCCATGTCGCGATTACGGTGCTGGGATCGCTCGTTCTGACACTGGACAACGATGTTGGTGGGCAGATGGGTGATGCGGATGGCTGAGCTGGTCTTGTTGACATGCTGGCCGCCGGCGCCGCTGGCCCGGTAGGTATCGATGCGCAGGTCCTTTTCATTGATCTCCACCTCGATGGTGTCGTCAAGCTCGGGAAAGATGAAGACCGAGGCAAACGAGGTGTGGCGCCGTCCGCCGGCGTCAAAGGGTGAAATGCGTACCAGCCGGTGAATGCCCATCTCCGAGCGCAGGTAGCCGTAAGCGTAGCGACCCTTGACCATGATGGTGACGCTTTTCACCCCCGCCTCCTCGCCGGATTGCAGATCGAGGATGTCGGTGCTAAAGCCTTTCTGTTCCGCCCAGCGCAGGTACATGCGGAGCAGAATGTCGGTCCAGTCCTGGGCCTCGGTGCCGCCGGCGCCGGCGTGGATGGTGAGCATGGCGTTGTTCTCGTCGTGCTCGCCGATGAACATGCATTCCAGCTCAAAGGCGGACATTTTGCCGTCGAGGAGGGTGAGGGTCTGGGTCGCCTCTTTTGCGGTGTCCGCGTCCTCTTCGTCAATGGCCAGTTCCAGGAGCACCTCGGCGTCTTCCGCCATCTGCTCCAGTTCCTGCCATCCTTCGATGGGGGCTTGCAGTTTGCCGATCTCCTGCTGCACCTTGCGCGCCTTCTGGATGTCATTCCAGAATTCGGGATGGGCGCTCAGCGCCTCCAGTTCTTCGAGTTTCTCCCGTTTGTCGGCTAATTCAAAGATGCTCCTTTAAGGCCAGGAGCCTTGTCTGGATTTCATAGAGTTTTTGTTTGAGTTCTGCAGACATATGTGTTCTTCGTGCTCTCTTGATGTGGGAATAGGGTGTTTAGTAAAGCCAAGCAATCTTATAATATACCCGAAACTCTCAGGTGTCGCAACAGCAGACATCTTGTCCCCTTACCGCTGCTCTGCCTGGCAGGAGGAGAAGGAGTCGAGGGACGGGGTGGTGTGCAGTGGCGCCTGACGCCGCAGGCAGCGCCGGATTGCAGGGGGGAAAAGCAGGAAGAGGCAGAGCAGGGGAAAGAGGTGGCCGGACCGGGCAAAGAAGGTGGGACGTTGCAGGAGGGAGAGGTCGCGGCTTTCGGCGGCGGCGGTGAAAAGATGGGTGCGGTTGCTGATCCGGCCGGTCGGGTCGATGAAGCAGCTGATGCCGGTGTTGGCGGCCCTGGCCAGGCTGCGCCGGTTTTCCACCGCGCGCAGCACGGCCATGGCGAGGTGCTGGATGGCGGCACTGGAACGGCCGAACCAGGCATCGTTGGTGATGTTGATCAGCAGATTGGCGCCGGCTGTCGTCTGCCGCCGGGCCAGATCGGGAAAGATCGACTCGAAGCAGATGAGGACGCCGATGCGGGCGTTGCCGTCGGCGAGCGGCGCGGCGCTGCGGCCCGCAGTGAAATTGCCCGCCGACTGCACCAGCGGGCCGGGGAGGGGGAGAACATCGGCAAGGGGGATGTATTCGCCGAACGGCACCAGCTGCTGTTTGAAATAAATGGCGCGGGAATGGTCGGGCCGGATCAGCAGGGCGCTGTTGTAGAATTGTCGTCCGTCGTCGCTGTCGAGGAAGTAAGGGGCGCCGGCGAGCAGAGAAAAGCCGTGGCTGAAGACGGTGCGGTCCAGCAGCTCGGCAAAGAGCGGATTGCTGGTCGGGTAAAAGGGCATGGCGGTTTCCGGCCAGACCACCAGTCGTGAGTCGTGCCGGGATGCCTCGTCCAGGCTCAGGTCGATATAGCGGTCAATGGTCTGCTGCTGGTTTTCCGGCAGCCATTTCTGGTTCTGGTCGATATTGCCCTGGATCAGCGAGACCGGATGAGTCGGGGCCTCTGCCATTTCCCCGGAGATCTGGTCGAGGCGCAAGACGGCATAGCCGAGCGCGGCGACAAGCAGCAGGGCGGCGCTGCCGGTCTGGAGGCGGATCGTGGTGCGGCGCCAGTGCCGTTTGTGACCACGGGCAAGCAGCAGGGCGGCGCAGAGGGTGTTGGTCAGCAGGATGAGGAAGGTGATACCATGATGGCCGACCAGGTCGGCAGGCTGGAGCAGCAAAGGGGTGGCGAACTGGCTGTAGCCGAGATCCTGCCAGGGAAAGCCGGTGAAAAGGCGGCCCCGCACGGCGTCGAGGACGACCCAGAGTAACGGGCCGCTCCAGATCGGTGCCGCTGTTTTCATGAACCAGCTGAGCGCGGCGCAGAACAGGGCAAGGTAGAGACTCATATAAGCGGCAAGCAGAACGAGGGCGATGCCGCACAACCACCAGGGCAGGTTGCCGTAGGTGGAAAGGGAAATAACGACCCAGTAGAGCATGAGAAGATAGTAGGCGAGTCCGGCAATAAAGCCGAAGAGGGCGGCCTGCCTGGGCGGAGTGCGGGCGCAGCCGGCGATGAGTGGCACGAGGGCGAACCAGGCAAGGACGGACCAGCCCGGTCCGGGCGAGGCGAGCCAGAGCAGCAGGGCGCTGAGCAGAAAGAATGGCAGGCTGATCTGTTTTTTCCGGGGAAAGATCGATCGCCCGTAAGATGTTGGTGGTGTCATTTGTGAAAGAGGTCCGCCGGAAGAGGATGAGGTGTACTGATCAGGTGATTTTTTCTATCCTGACCGTCCTGATGTGCCTTTTGCTGGCGGAAAGCACGGTGAAGGTGAGGGGGCCGAAGCCGACCTGTTCGCCGTTTTCCGGGATGCGATCGAGCTGGCTGATGATAAAGCCGCCGACCGATTCGTAGAGGCCTTCCGGAAAGTCGATACCGAAAAAATCCTCGATTTTTTCAATATCGACCTTGGCCGAGGTGATCACGGTGTTTTCGTTTGTCACCTGCCATTCTTCCACCTGCCTGTCGGTTTCATCGGCGATGTCGCCGACGATTTCTTCCAGGATGTCTTCCATGGTCACCAGGCCGCGGATACTGCCGAATTCATCGGTGACAAAGGCCATGTGGCATTTCCGGGTCTGAAAGTCGAGGAGCAGGGCAACGATTTTGTCGTCTTCCTTGACAAAAAAAGGCGGGTTCAGCATCTCACGGCTGGGAGGCAGCGGCGGTTCCGTTGCGCAGGTCAGCAGTTGCTTGGCGTGCAGAAAGCCGATGATATTGTCCGGGGTCTGTTCATAGACGGGGATGCGACTGTAACCGCTGCTTTTGATGAGGCTGATGATGTCGCACGGCGATGCAGTGGCCGGGGCGCTGACGATATCCGTGGCCGGGGTCATGATTTCCCTGGTCACGGTGTCGCGAAACTCGAAGATAGAGCTGATCATCTGCCCTTCGTGGCTGGAGATGAGGCCCTGTTCCTCCCCTTCTTCGATGAGTTCCTGGATTTCCTGCTCCAGGTCTTCGGCGGTGTCCGGCTGGTTGGCGAGTCTGGAAAATTGCAGCAGGCGGCGAAACAGTGACTGGTGTGCCTCGCCGGCAGGGTGTTCTTTGTCCATAGAGTGTGGTGTGCATCTGTTGTTAATCCCCCGGCGCGCGCTTGCGGCGGGGCTTTTTCCCTTTTACTGGCTAAGGGAAATGAGGGGTTATGTCAAGAAAAAAAATTGACGGGGCAGGGCGAAATATGTATAAGCATCTTTCTTTGAGTAGGCACAGGGGCGAAAAAAGGGTATACTATCGCCAATGCGCTGTTTTCCGCGAGATGAATGTCATTTATAATCCAGATAGAGAAGCCGGCAAGAAGAAGTGCCACCCATAGTCAGCCCGGGGCGGAATATTCTCCGGGGCGGATGGTTTACTGTCGCGTTTTTCATGATGGTGCTGCAGGCGCTGCCCGTCATGCACAACACGGCGGCCGCCTCTGCTTGCCGGCCCTACCGGTCAGGTTCACAGTTTGAAAGAAAAGGTACTGATAGCCAACAGGGGCGAGATCGCCATCAGGATTGCCAGGGCCTGCCAGGATCTGGGGCTCGATTTTGTCGTGATCTACACCGAGGCGGACAAGGAGTCGGAACACGTTAAACCCTACCTCGGCGAGAACGGCTCTGGCCGCCGGGCCTGGCGGGTTTCCGGCTACACCGATCCCAACGACATTCTTGCCGTTGCCGACCATACCGGCTGTACCGCCATCCATCCCGGCTACGGTTTTTTTTCCGAGGATTTCCGGTTTGCCCGACGGGTGACGATCCGCGAGCGGCCCCTCACCTTTATCGGCCCCAAATGGGAGGTGATCCGCGATCTCGGCGATAAGATCAACACCAAGCGAGTGGCCAACCGCCTCGGCATCCCGACCATTCCCGGCACCGACGGGCCGATTTACAACGAAATGGAGGCGGAGGACATCGCGGCCAGGCTCCTCGATGACCAGCGGGCCCAGAAGGTCAAGGAACCGTCCATTCTGGTCAAGGCGGCGGCCGGCGGCGGCGGTATGGGCATCGAGGAGGTGACCCGCATCGACGAGTTCCGCCGCACCTACCGCCAGGTGCAGAACTACGCCAAGCGTCAGTTCGGCGACAGCGGCGTGTTGATCGAACAGCGGCTGCGCGATTACAATCATCTCGAAGTCCAGCTCGTCTGCAGCCGGCACGGCGAACGGATTCACTTCGGCACGAGAAACTGCACGATCCAGAGCACCGGCCGGCAGAAACGGCTGGAGGCGGCGCCTGGTTTTGATGACGGCTGCTTTGCCTACGAGTTCAATGCCAAGGAAGTTCTTGACAGGATCGTTCAGTATTCGTTAAAACTTGCCGCCCATGTCCGCTACGACAATGTGGGCACCTGGGAGTGGATCGTCTCCCGCAGCGGCCAGCCCTATCTGCTGGAGGTCAATACCCGCATTCAGGTGGAGAATGACGTTTCCGCCCGCATCAGCTATATTGACAGGAACCAGCCCAATCTGATCCGTGAGCAGATCCGGCTCGCCCTGGGCGACCGGCTCGGCTACAGCCAGAAGAAAGTTCAGTTCGAGGGGGCGAGTATTGAGTTCCGGATTGTTGCCGAGGATACCAGGCGTGGCTTTGCGCCCTGGATCGGCACCATCTCCCGGTTCGAGTTTCCCTCCCATGATTGGGCCGCCGTCTATACCCATGTCCCGTTTGAACGCCCCTACGTCATCCCGAGTGATTATGACCCCAACCTGGCCCTTGCCATTGTCTGGGGTGATTCGTTCGCGCAGGCCAAGGAACGGGGGCGGCGCTTCCTCGATGAGATCTGTATCGAAGGGAAAAACGGGGCGGGGGATCCGATTCTGACCAATCTCACCTACCTTAAAGACAATATCGACAATTTACTGACATTTTAATGGACGACTTACGAAAACGCCTTCTCAAGTGCGGGGAACGCATCACCTACCTGAGCCAGATTCGGGACGGAATGGAATGGGGCAATCTGGCCGGCCTGCAGGAGAAGCTCGAGACGATTAAAAAGTCCTTCTACGACATCGACGAGGACGTTCTGCTCGGCGAGGTGCGCACCCTGGAGGAGAGCATCGTCTTTCTTGAACAGCGCTGCGAGGAGAATCTCACTCCCATGGAGCGGGTGCGCATTGTCCGCAGCCCCTTGCGTTTTTCCCTGCAGGACATCCTCGAAAACGTTTATGACGATTTCAC
>CAZUZJ010000043.1:0-12895 GCA_964624225.1 uncultured Desulfobulbia bacterium
GGTGCCGATGGCCCGCATCTTCTGGGCCTGGCGCAGTTCGGCTTCCATCCGTTTGCGCTCCCCCATCTCCCGGGTCAGGGCGGCGTTGGTCTCGGCCAGCTCCCGGGTCCGTTCGATGACCCGCTGTTCGAGCAGGTCATGGGCCTCACGCAGGGCGTTTTCCGCCAGTTTCCGCTCGGTGATGTCAGTGACAATGCCGACGATGCCGACGACTCCCTTCCCTTGCTCCCGCAGCAGTGAGGCTGAGAACAGCACCGGCACGATGGTGCCGGTGCTGGTGACCAGTTGACACTCCTTTTTGGTAATGTGCCAGGCGGGGTCGCTGTCAGGGCGGAAGAGTGCTGCAAATTTCGCCTGGTTGGCAAAGAGAGCGGAGAGGCGAGTGCCGATCAGCTCCATTTCATCCGCGCCGCCAAGTAACAGGCAGAGGGCCCGGTTAACCCTGCTGATTGTGCCATCCATGCCGGTGACCAGCAGGCCGTCGCTCATGGTGGCGAGAATGTTTTCAATGGAGGAATTGGCGCTGGAAAGCTCGGCGTTGCGGGTGCTGAGGGCGTCGTTGAGGTCGATGATCTGCCGGAGGAGTTGGCCGAAACTGAAATAGAGAATCAGGCCGGCGCAGAGCAGCAGAACAACGGCGGCGAAAATTCCCCTGGCGAGCAGGTTGCGGTTGCCTGCCAGTTCGGCGCTGATGTCGAGGGCAACGGCGACCCTGGCAACAGGATTGCCTTGGTAGTCCGGCAGGGTGATGTCGGCGAACAGCTCATAGTCCTTGTCGCCAATCCTGATTCGGCTGTCGCTTTGCTGGTCGAGGAGGAAGCCGCTGGGGATGTTTCGGAAAAGATCACCGCTGCCGGGGAGGAGGGTGTATCCGGCCTGGCTGATCGTCTCTTTTTTGATAAAGATCGCCTTGCTCCACATGTCGGTTTTGACGGCAACGGCGATTTCCGGGCTGATCCGCTGCCGCAGCAGCCGGGTCAGCTGCTCATGATCAATGCCGAACTCCAGGGCGCCGATATACTGCTGGTGAAAAAAGACCGGCTGCACCACCCGGAAAGAGAGTCCATTTTTCCCCACCTCGTAGCCGCTCCGCTGTTTGTGGTCCTCATTCACCGCATGGACCATCGGCCGTATTTCCCCCAGATCATCGCCGTGGGTATCCGGGAGATGCATGCGCAGATAGGAGGTGCCGTCCGGCAGGTGGAAGTGCATGATGTGAAAGTAGGGATTTTCCTTCTGAATAGTCCGGTAGAAGGGCAGGGTTGCCTGCTCGAGCGCCTGCCGGTCGCGGCGGGCAAAGGCTTCGATGACATCCTGTTTCGTGGTGGCAAGGCTGACGATGCGGGTTCGGTATGTGGTGAAAATCTGTTCCTGCAGGGTATCGGCGAGAAAGCGGGCGCTGCTCTTCTTGTCTTCCAGAAGTTGCTGCAGGTGGGCGTTCTGCTGCTGAATGCCCAGCACAAAAAAGACCGCGGTGAGCAGCCCGATGGTCAGGGTCACTGACAGGATGGCCTTGGCGCGGATCGTCATCGGGGCACCCGGCAAAAAAGGGCAACCAGCGGCCTGGGCCGCCGGCTCCGGCAGGGGTTAGAACATCCAGAACAGTTGCAGCGACAGGCGGTTGTCATAGGTGTCCAGGACAATGTTGGCCGGGGCGTTATCAGGCAGGTCGGGCGCCGTGTTGTCGCGAATCTCGTAGTTGACCATCAGCCGAAGGGCCGGAGTGATGAAGTAATGGCTGCCCAGGGTGAGGGTGGTGAAGCGGCGTTCGTTGCTGCTGATCTCGGTGCCGCGGTCGAGCCGGTCATAACGCAGATCGAGCCACCAGCCGGGCCGCAGCTGAAAGCCGAGATCGACGTACCAGCCGAAGGCCTCCTCCTCTGGCAGGACATTGTAGGAGGAGATAAAGCCGTTGCTGCCGACCGCGCCGGGCACGCCGCCCAGATCCATGCTGTTGAAGATCATGCCGTCGGCCTTGATCGCTTCGGCGGTGACGCGGTAGTCGCCGCGCCGGAAGGTCGTGCCCACCCCGTAGCGGCGGCGGTCAAAATCCTGCTCATTCTGGGTCGGGCCGGCCTTGATGGTCCGTTCGCCGTCCTGCAGCCAGGCAAAGATCTTCAGCCCCTCCTGCTCCATACCCTTGCCGCCAAGAACATACTCCGACGACCAGTAGAGATAGAGATCCTCGCCGGGGCTGCCCCCGCCGGTGCTGATGCCGCGGCCGTTGCCGATCATGGCCGCGTAGCTGTGCTGCCAGGGTCCGCTGCGCAGGGAGTCGAAGAGCATAAGGCCGATGTCGCGGAAGGTGCTGCCGGCGCCGGGAATATTGGCGTGGTATGGGTTGCCGCCGTCATTGTCGTAGAAACGCTCCTGCAGCACCTGGTTGCCAACGTTACTCAGATTGACGTAATTGCCCGGTGCGTTGAACTGCAGGCCCTCTTCCGCACCCGGATACTTGAACATGCCGAGCCGCAATCGGGCGTGGGGGATGACGTTCATGGTCAGGCTGGCATCGACGAAGCGGACCCGATCCGCCGTGTCGATGCGGGTGACGTCGTTGTCACCGGCCACGGCCGAGACGAGGTAATTGAAACGGGGATCCGGGGTGACGCCGCGGGCGCCGATCCTGACCCGGCGCAGGGTGAGCTGCGAGGCGGATTCGAGACGGGGGCCGATCTGGTTGAAAGCTGCCTTCTGGCCACTCCAGGGGCCGATCGCGAGGGGAGAGTCGTCGGTGTACTGATAGTCGATGGCTGCATGGCCGAAAAGGCGGAAAGCAGGTGCCTTGTCGGGCTCAGTGCCCTGCAGCATGAGCCAGTTGACCGCCCGGGCCGGGGTGGGCAGGGCAAGGGCAAGGACGACGACGAGGAGAAGGCGGCCATGGATGCGATTCATGCAGGGCTCCCTGATGGTTGTTGTTGCGATAGATTCACTTTATCAACAGCGGGAAAACGATGTCAAGGAAAGGATGCGATTGGGTCAGAGCGGATCTTTATCGTCAAGCAGGCGGGAAAATTCCGCTGGCATGGGCGAGGCGAAAGAGAGGAGGCGGTTTTCCGCCGGATGAGGCAGGGTGAGGGCGGCGGCATGCAGGGCCTGGCGGGAAAGACGCAGCCGGCGGTGATCGGCCGCGGTCAGTCTATCCTGGGCCAGACGGAGAAAGAACGTTTCATCGACGCCGTAGAGTTTATCACCCACCACCGGAAAGCCGAGGCCGAGCAGACTGGCCCTGATCTGATGACAGCGACCGGTGACGGGTCGTGCCTCCAGCAGGGAAAGGCCGCTGGCCAGCCGCAGGCGCTGGAACCATGTCACGGACGGCGTTGCCGGGGACAATGATCCTGCCTCTCTTGCGTGAGTATAGCGGACTTTCTTGCGGATGCGGCTGGTTGGATCGGGGGAGAGAAGACCGTCGGCGCACACGGGGTCGCTCGGAAAGATCCCTTCCACCAGTACCAGATAGCGTTTTTCCGCAAGCCGGCGGGCAAAGAGCTGGCAGCAGTGTCTCGCCGTTCTTTTGTCCTTGGCAACCAGGACGATGCCGGAGGTCTCCCGATCCAGACGGTTGATCAGGGACGGATGGGGCAGGCCGAACTCCTCGCGGAGCAGCGCCCAGAGGGTATGGCGGAAAAAACGGCCAGCAGGATGGCAGGGGAGACCGGCGGGTTTGTCCACCACCAGCAGATGGGCATCATCATGGAGGACGGTGCAGCGGCGGGGCACCGGCGGCTCCGGCAGTTCCGGCATGGCATAGCGGACCTGGTCCCCGGCGGCAAGCGTGGTGAACGCGTTGAGCTGGTGGCCGTTTGCCAGGGAGAAACGATTGGCGGCAATCTCCTCTTGCCACTCTGTCCGGCTGCGATAGGTGAAGCGGGCCGCGACAAAATCAAGGAGCTGGCAACCGGCGCTGGCCGCCGGCACCCGCACCATGGTCTCTCTTTTCAGAAGATCGTGACTCATCTCTCATCCACCTGAAATCATTGCCAATCATCGAGGAAGCGGGTAAAATGGTCCGCATGCTCACCATTCGCAATCTCACCATTGATCCCCCCCTGCTGCTTGCCCCGATGGCCGGCATCACCCATTCCGCCTTTCGTGGCCTGCTGGCCGGACTTGGCGGGGTAGGGTTGTTTTCCACCGAGATGCTGTCCGCCCGGCGGCTGCCGGTGGAAAACGCGGTCCTCTCCCCTTTTCTGGTGCGCAGTGCGGTGGAGAGGCCGCTTTCCTATCAGCTTTTGGTTGCCAATCCTGGTCACCTGGCCGCGGCCGTCGACCGGGTCCACCAGCTGGGTGGCGCCGCCATTGACCTCAATCTGGGCTGCCCGGCTCCGCAGGTCCGCACCTTCGGCGGCGGCAGCAAACTCGTGGAGGATATCAGCGGATTGCGTCGTCTGGCGGCCGAGGCCCGGCGTCGCACCGCGCTGCCTCTGACCGCCAAGATCAGACTCGGCGAGGAACTCGACGAGACGCGGTTGCTGAATCTCTGCCGGATGCTGGAGGGAGAGGGTATCGATCTGCTTACCGTTCATGCCCGGCTGCGCAGAGAACCCTTCAGTCGCAAGCCGCGCTGGGATTGGGTGGGAAAGGTGAAAAGCTGGCTCTCCATCCCGGTGGTGGCCAATGGCGGCATCTTCAGCGTTGCCGACGGCCGACGCTGTCTCGCTCTGTCCGGGGCGGACGGACTGATGCTCGGCCGGGGAGCGGTGATCAGGCCCTGGCTGTTCCGGGAACTGGCCGCCGAGCTTTACGGCGAGGGAGACCACCTTGCCGGCATTGATCGCCCCGCCCTTTATGCCGCCTTCTGTGCCGGTCTGGAAGAGCGCTTTCAATCGGAACGCCGGCTCGGCCGCCTGAAGCAATTCACCCATTATTTTTCCCGCACCTACCCCTTTGGTCTCCATCTTGCTTCGGCGGTGCAAGGCAGCGCGACCATGGCGGAAGCAAGAGAGCGGGCGGCTCTTTTTTTTGCCGACAACGCTGGGCAGCCGATTCTTGCCGGGTGAGGGGGAAGCTGCCTTTCAGGCATCGGGCAGGTCGACCTTGCAGGAGGAGAGATTGACAATACCGCCTGCCGCTATGGCCCGATAGGTATTCCAGAATTTGCGGTCCAGAGCGCTTTTCGCCTGCTGCCCACCGGCCTTCATGAATCGATTTGCTGCACGGGGACCGGCATTATAGACCGCATAGGTGGCGCGGATGCCGGTCTGGAGATCCTGATTCTTTTTCTCCACGGCAATGCCGTATTTTTTCAGATAGCGCATGAGAATCTGGGCTCCGGCCCTGGTGTTGTATCCCACCTCCCAGCGCAGTCGCTCCACGTCATAGAATCCCCGCCAGACGTTCTGGTTGACCTGCATCAGACCAATGCTGCCGACCTTTGATTTCAGGTAGGAGATCTCCTTGCCCTGCCGGACATACTGGCGCCAGCAGCTTTCAATGAGGGCGGTGGATGGCACCAGATGACGGAACACCTCCGCGTAGCGGCTATCGAGCTTTTCCCGCTGGATCTCTTCCTCGGCAACGGTGGCGATCAAGGCCTCCATCAGCTGCTGGTAATCGAGCAGTTCCTCCAGGTGCGGCACCCAGCGCTCAAGTCGGGAATGATCGGCCGGTACGGCGGCCCAGGCGGACGGCAGGAGGAAATCGAAAAAATTCCTGCTGCCGGGCTGTTCCGCCGCTTCTGGTTCCGGCTCCGGGGCGAAATTGAAGAGTTCGCGCAGCTGTGGGTCAACCGTCCAGTCAAAACGGAGCGGATCTTCCGTGGTGCCCGACTTCAGGGTGCGGGCCCAGCGGCGCAGGCCGTCGCTGCTGATGCGCATGCCCAGTCCGGGCGCCGCCTTGTCGAGGGCAATGAGGGCATCACCGGCGTTGATGAAGGTCATGTAGCGCAAGGGTTGCCCCTGGATCAGGCCGCGGTCCTCGGCATGCTCGATGATGGCGCGCAGTTCCTGCCAGGCGGCGATGAACAGGGCGCGGAGGGGATCATCCGGATCGGCCGCCGTCTCGCCGGAGAGAATGGGCAGCAACTGGTAGCGACTGCTGATGAGCAGGTCGAACAGCTCCTCGCGCATCATGGCATCCACCAGATCGGCGGCGGCATTTTTGATAACGAAAACAAGGAAGGCATCCCACGGTTCCAGTACCTTGAGAAATGCCTCGATCTCTTCGGGCTCCAGGGGTTCCTGGGCGGGCAGGGGTGGTGGCGGCGCAAGGCGGGACTCATCAACCGCCAGAAAAAGCGGGACAACGAAGCCGGAGGGATCGACCCGCACCGGGCCGACCGTCAGGGTGCGCAGCACCACAGTCAGTTGTTCCGTCTCCTCGGGGGTGGTGCAGGCGGCCAGCACCGCGGTGATTTCTTCCTTGGGCAGGGCAAGATCGAGGGAGAACTGCTCAAGCCGGGGATGGAGAAATTTTTTGATCAGATCCCAGACAAACCCGCTGATCGCCGGCCGTTTCCCCTCATCATCAAAGATGGCGGAATCGAGGATGCGGTAGCGCAGCTGCCAGTGGTCATCGACATAGGGATGGAGGGTCAGGTCAATGGAGCCGCTCCACTGCAGACCGACCGGGGTCATGCCGAGCAAGCTGAAGCCGAGGCCGGCGCGGCCGTGACAGGTGAAATGCGGCTGTCGGCCCCTGATGGAAAACTGAATGTGGTCGGCATGCAGGTAGCGGGAGGGGCCTTCCTGATAAAAGACGACCGGTTCTCCCTCCTTCTGCTGAAGATGGCGGGCAAGGGCGCGTTGCAGCAGCTGGGTGCGCAGGGTCAGGGGGAGTTCGACAAGGGCAGCCTGAACGACCGGCGGTCCGGCAATCAGGCAGAAAAGGCAGAGTAACGGGAGCAGGAAGCGGCGCATACGGAAATAAGGGGGAAAAGGGGCGAAAATGAACATTCTCATGCTCCATCAAAGCCGAAATTTGCCGGCAATGTCAATAGTGATCTGCGGTGGTAGATCTCCCCGGGGGATTGGCTGTATTTTTGCAAATACGTTAAAAAGGGCAAAGTCAGGAGGTTCCCGCTGCGGCAAAAAGCATCACCTGGCGGAATAAAACAGCCGAAATGTTTGTTTCCCGACGGCAGATGTGCTATTGATGGGAAAAGGATGTGCCGCCGGCGGCAGGGTTCCTCTGCGGTCTGGCTGCCCCATCGTCTGACGATTTTGTGCCTATCCAGCAACACCACCTTTGCTTTGTCGTCAGCCTGTTCGTATACCTGGTGTATAGCGACCGGGCCTTTTTCGTGCATCTGCGGCACTGCTGAATAGTTACCGTCCCCGGGCGATTCGAACATTTTCTGTCCCAAGCTGGATAGTTACGCGATTTTTACCAATTCCCGCCGGGAAAGATTGCCAATGAAAAAACCAGCGTCCTTCCTCCGCTCTTCCTGCCAGGCTCGTTTTCTTGCTGCCATGGCCCTGATTGTCCCGTTCTGGCTGGTCAGCCCGCCCGTTCATGCCACCATGCCGGCTGCCGACAGGGCGGCAGCGCTCTGTCGGCATACGGCGACGATGCTGCAACCGGAGTTGACCCGGCTCGGCGTTGAACTTGGTCGTCCTGTTTTCATTCGGATTTTCAAGGTCTCCAACGAACTCGAAGTGTGGATACAGGCTGAGGAGGGCTACAAGCTCTTCAAGACTTATGAAATCTGTGCTTTTTCCGGTGATCTCGGACCGAAGCTGCGGGAAGGCGATCGGCAGAGTCCGGAGGGTTTTTATGGGGTCACGGTGAGCAGGCTCAACCCGTTGAGTCGTTTTCATCTGGCATTTGATCTCGGTTTTCCCAATGATTACGACAGGGCGCTCGGCCGTTCGGGCAGCGCCCTCATGGTCCACGGCGACTGCATCTCGGTCGGCTGCTTCGCCATGAACGACCGGCAGATGGACGAAATTTACACCCTCGCTGATGCGGCCCTGAAAAACGGCCAGGAATCCTTCAGTGTGCATGTCTTTCCCTTCCGTATGACAGAGAAGAACATGGCGCTCTATAAACGCTCGCCCTGGGCGTCCTTCTGGCAAAATCTCAAGGAGGGATACGATCTTTTCGAAAAGACGCGAGTTCCTCCCCTTGTTACCGTCAAAAACAAACGTTATGTCTTTGCGCCTTTCGCCGAGGAAACGACGCGGCAACAGGCCGGCGACTCTCGGCCGGCAGGCGGTCGCCGCGTTCAGAACCAGCATCGTTCCTCGCCCACCACCTTGTAAAGAATCGACGGCAATTCGCCGGGCAGCTGGTAGTCTTTTTCCGGATCTTCAGAAAAGAGCGGCAGGGCCTGGCGGTCCATTTCCTGCCAGCTTTTCCCTGCCCCGCTCACCGCCACCGTTTCCAGGAGAAACCAGTTGTAGAGGTTGTTGATGGCGGTCTTGCCTGCACCGAGGCTGCCGAGAACATCAATGGTGCCGCAGAAAATGCGGGCGAGATCGGCATAAATGTTGACCCCTCCGCAGGCGCCGATACTGAGGAAACGGGTTTTGGCGGCCATCTCTTCCTTGCCGATCCGTTTTTTTTCGCGCAGTTCATGGAGGGGGTCAAGCAGATGTTCATTGAGCCAGTAGCTGTGCCCCCGGTGGGCAAACATCTCGTGGTCGCTGCGCAGGAAACGTTCCAGGAGACGCTGCTGGCTTTCCGCATCCTGATAGACGCTGACGCTGTGAGAGATCTCAATGCCGTTAGCGGTTCGGGTAAAATCAACCACCAGGCCACTGCTGCGCAGAGAGGAAAAGAGCCTGGCAAAAGAACCGCCGGCCCGCTGGTTGACCGCGGCCAGAATCTCGCTCAGTCTGGCCTGGTCGCCGAAGCCAATCTCTGGAAAGCGCAGACTGGCGCGGCCGCGATAGCCCTTGCCGGTCAGCAGGGCGCAATTGGCAACAAAGGAGGCGTGGCCGTCGTCGTCGCCGTGGAAAACCGACAGGCTGCTGAGCACCCCGTCCCGTAACCATTCGGTAAAGGGCGTGCGCCAGTATCTGGCCAGCATGACCGGTTCGTGCTGCGCCAGCACGCCGGTGATCCGGATTCTGTTGTCCTGGCCGAGGATGCCGGGCTGTTCCTCCAGATAATACTGGAGGGTGGTCCGGACCAGTTTGGCGAAGATGTTGGTGGCGTCGGCCTCGGCCACCATCTTGCCGATAATGAAATCACGGGAGCCGGGCAGGATGGCAGTGAGCAGTTTTTTGAAGGTGGCGGCAAAGAGGACCAGACTGTTTTCATCCTGAAAGGCCGATGTCGCCACCAGTTCGAGGATGCGCTCCTGGCCGGTCTGGTCAGGGGGAAAAAAAAGGGCGAGCCGGCCTTTGAGGGAGAGGCTGGAGATGAAATTGGCGACATAGAGATTGGCCGGGTCAGTTGCCAGCAGAAAGGAGAGCAGGTGACCCTCGTGGAGCATGGCCAGCCGTTTCTGCAGTTCCGGGATGAGAATCAGGCGAAAGGAACTGTCGTAAAGGACCGACACCCTGGTCATCAGGGTGTAGATATTGGCGGTGGAAAGCTCGGTGGCAACATACTTGCGGGCAAAGGCGGTGGCGTCGCGCAGCACATAGATCACGGAGCCCTTGTCTCTTTTCTGCAACGCGGCGGTGAAGGCCGGGGCGAATTTCACCCGGGCGCCGGCCGGCAGGCGGGAAAAGAGAAAGTTAAGACGGTCAAACGAGGAGCCGCGCAGTTCGCCCTCGGAGATCTCGGCGCCGCTGTCATGGCAGACCGCATGGAAATCATTGATCATGCGAACAAAGTGATCCGAGGCGTTGGAAAAGGTGTGCAGCAGGATCTTTTTGTCGGCCGGAGACAAGGAGAGAAAGGCGATGTCGCGCTCCGGGCGGGGCAGGCGGAAATAGCCGGTCAGCCAGTCGTGAGCGACCTCGGGCGTCATCTCCGCCAGGCCAAGCAGGGCGCGGGCATTGGCCAGATCCCAGGGGTCAAGGGAGATGAGAGCATCCATGAGGGTGAGGGCCTGGGATGCGGTGATGTCTTTGATCGTGCCGGCCGTCTCCGTTGCCCGGCTCTGTTGATCGCTCATGGCGCTGATGAGGCTTAAGCCCCGCGCCAGCAGGGGTTGGCGCAGGTCACGGGTCTCGCAGTACGCCTTGGCGGCCCAGCGGCCGGGGTCCCCCATCTCCCGCAGAACAGCAAGGCCGGCCATTGCCTGCTCGCGATCGATACCGGGTACGGCGAAAAGGCTGGCCGCAGCCCAGACAGTGGTGAAACCAAGCCCCCGGATCTCCTTTAAGGCGGCCAGGGCGATGGCCACGGTCACCCCCTCCAGCTCGCAGTAGCGCTCAAAAAGCAGCAGATGATCATAGCCCAGAGTCTCTTCTCTGGTAATTGACAGCAGTCGCAACGCCTCCGACGGGGTGATGTCGGCCAGTCCGCAGAGGGCGCGGACCACCCGCATGCTGGTGTAGTCCATTTTTTCGATGAAAGGCTTGCCGCGGTCGAGTTCGGCTGCCGTGATGCCCGGCACTCGGCCCAGGGCCTCCAGGGTGCGATCCACCGTCGGGCCGCCTGCCCGGGCGGAATCGTTACAGACCGCCGTGAGCACGGCGATCAGCAGCCAGAGCGCAAATTGTTTTTTCATGGAGGTCCCGGGACGGAGGGGTTGTCTCGTCAGGTGTGACACTGGAGGCGTGTGACAATTTGCCATATTTTAATAACCGCGGAAAACAGGTAAACATGCAAAACAATAATGGTTCATAAGTAATGAAGTATTTGGAAACGGAGACCCCCCGTATGAGTGATCGCAGAAAAGATCAGCGATTCAAGCTGGCCAACGGTCATTTTGTCTTTCATTCCGGCAACATCGGCAAAATCGAAAATATCAGCATGGGCGGCTTGCTCTGTTCCTGCATCAACGATGTGCAGCCGCCGGATCCAACCGGCACCATCGAGATTCGCTGCCTGGAGAAGACGACCTCCCTGTGCGAACTGAACATTCGTATCCTGCGCAGTGACATATTTCCCGGTGAATCGATTTTCAATGTTTTTGTCCGCAAATGTCATATCCTCTTTGAAGAGATGAGCGAGGAGCAGCACACCAGGCTGATCGACTTCATCTCCAGTCATGCGGCCCAGCTGTCATGAGCCTTCCCTGCCGCCAATTCCCGCCTGCCAATCGTGACGATTTCGGAAAAACTGAAATTCAACCACAGCGTTCACGCAGATAACTCTTTATAATTCAATATGTTTTCTCTGTGCTCTCAGTGCGCTCAGTGGGGAAAAAGCACTTATTGCGATTTCATCAATCTGCCGTCTTTCTGTTAAGAAAGAATCGCATCCTGTCTCACGCTTTTGTTGGCGTGTAATCTGCATATCGTTTACCGGCCTGCGCCGGCGCCGGCAAACGGGCGGACAGGCCTGCTGCGGACAGGGCCAGGCCGGCCGCCAGATAAAAGCTGCCGGAAAAGCTGCCGCTGCGTTCAGCCAGCAGACCGGCCAGATAGGGGCCGGAGATCTGGCCGATGGCAAAGACAAAGGTGATGAAGCCAAAAACCGACACCGCCCGCTGCGGACCTACATAATCACCGATCAGGGCTGCCATGATCGACGGGATGCTCCAGGCGACAAGGCCGAAACAGCCGATGGAGAGATAGAGAGCCGGCCCGGGCAGATTGGCAGCTATTAGGAGATAGGAAAGGGTCTGGATGGCGAAGACCAAGGTCAGCCCCCCTTTCCGGCCGTACCGGTCGGAAAGGGTGCCGAACACCGGCCCGGAAAAAAGGCTCAGCACACCGACCCAGGACCAGAAGAGGCCGGCGGTATTTTCGGAAAAGCCGCGTTCGTTGACCAGGGCCGTGACGATGAAGGTGACATAGATGACATAGGTGAAGCCGAAGAGAAAGTAGATAACGGCGCAGTGAAAGAGGGTGCGGCTGCTGACCGGTGGCGGGGTGAGGGGATGATGAACGGGAGCGCCACTGCCGTCAACCGGTTGGAGGCCGAGTTCCTGCGGCCGGTTGCGGAGCATGAGCCAGCAGATCAGAGCGGCGAGAATAACGCCGGCGCCGAGGAGAAACCAGCCGGATCGCCAACCGTCAGAACCACCCCGGGTCAACCAGGGAATGAGACGGCCGGAAATGATGATGGCGAATCCGCTGCCGATGACGACAAAGCCCGTTGCCCTGCCCCGTTTACGACTGGTGAACCAGGCGGAGATCAGCCCCATCATCGGCACATTGGAGAGACCGCTGCCCATGCCGGTGACGGCATAGAGCAGGGTAATGGCGAAAAGACCGCCACTGGCGCCGACCGCCATCATCGATGCGCCGGCCATGAAAAGCGCGCAGGAGATGACAAGACGCGCCCCGAAACGGGCCGTCATCTTGCCGCTGATCAGCACGGCGAGCAGATAGCCGATGAAATTCGCGGTACTGATCAGTCCCATTTGCGAGTAAGTCAGTTCCAGGGCACGGCCCATGGAGGGCAGCAGCATGCCGAGGGCAAAGCGGCCGAAGCCGAGCCCGGCGAAAACACAGAGGGTACCGGCCCCGACAATGAACCAGCCGTAGTGGATCGACGTGAGCGGGGGGCGGTGATCAGCGGGATTCATGCCGGGCGGGATAAAGGGGTTCAGGAGCCGGTTGCTTCATGGCGCATGTTCAGATAGCTGATCTGGTCGTTTAATGTCCAGAAGTCATAGATATAGCCGAAACCGAGGAGCGCACCGGTGCAGAGGTAGATCAGCCCGGTGAACCATTTGCCCATGTAGAGGCGATGGACGCCGAACAGGCCGAGAAAGGTGAGGAGGATCCAGGCCACCGTATAATCGATTCTGCCCTCCCGGAAACGCAGGTCGGCCTGGCGATCCATGGCGGGGATGAGGAAGAGGTCGATCAGCCAGCCGATCCCCAGCAGGCCGAGGGTGAAAAAATAGAGGGTGCCGGAAATGGGTTTTCCATAATAAAAG
>CAZUZJ010000044.1:0-4556 GCA_964624225.1 uncultured Desulfobulbia bacterium
AGGTGCTGCACGCCCTGCGCGAGGCCCAGGACGAAACCAACGGTTTTCTCGCCTTTATTCCTCTGGCCTTTCATCCGAAAAACACGGAGATGGCCAATCTCTCCCGCACCTCGGGCATGGATGATCTGAAGAATCTCGCCGTGGCCCGTTGCTTTCTCGACAACTTCCCCCACATCAAGGCCTACTGGGTGATGATCGGCCCGAAAATGGCCCAGGTGGCGCTCTCTTTTGGCGCCGATGACGTGGACGGCACGGTGAAGGAGGAGATCATCACCCACATGGCCGGCGCCGAAACCGAGCAGGCCATGGCCATTGACGAACTGGTCCGTCTCATCCGCGAGGCGGGCCGCCTTCCGGTGCAGCGCGGCACCCTCTATGATGTGATCAGGACGTTTTAGGTTGATTGGTTTTACTGGTCTTATTGGTTTGATTGGTTTGATTTGTTGTTTTGTCAGGCGAACGGAACAGGTTTTTGGATGAAAAAGATCATCGAAAAAGTCGCAAACAATGAACGGATCAGCGCTGAAGAGGGGGTTGCCCTGCTCCGCGACGGCGATCTCTACCAGCTTGGCATGCTGGCCGATACCATCCGTCGCCGCAAGCACCCGGAGCCGCTTGTCACCTATGTCATTGATCGCAATATCAATTACACCGACATCTGCATCTCGGCCTGTAAGTTCTGCGCTTTTTACAAGGCGCCGGAAGACGGGCGCGGCACAGTGCTTTCCTTTGCCGAACTGGGTGAAAAGATAGAGGAGACCCTGCGCCTCGGCGGTACCCAGATCCTGCTCCAGGGCGGGCTCCATCCGGACAAGCCGCTCGAATTCTACGAGGAGATGCTGCGCTTCATCAAGGGCTACCCGATCCATGTCCACGGCTTTTCGCCGCCGGAGATCTGTCATTTCGCCACCCTCGCCGGCCTGCCGGTCGCGGAAGTGCTGGTCCGTCTCCGACGGGCCGGGCTCGATTCCATCCCCGGCGGCGGGGCCGAAATCCTCGCCGACCGGGTCCGGCAGGAATCGGCGCCGCGCAAATGCACGGCCGATCAGTGGATCGGCGTGATGGCGGAGGCGCACAACCAGGGGATGCGGACCACCGCCACCATGATGTTCGGCCACATCGAGACCCTGGCGGAGCGCATCGAGCACCTGCAGCGGCTGCGCGATCTGCAGGATCGCACCGGCGGCTTCACCGCCTTTATCCCCTGGCCCTTTCAGCCGGACAACACGGTTTATGCCCATCTGCCGAAGACCACTGCCTTTGCCTATCTGAAGATGCTCGCCTTCTCCCGCATCTTTCTTGATAATTTCGACAATATCCAGGCCTCCTGGGTGACCCAGGGGCCGAAGATCGCCCAGGTCTCGCTTTTTTTCGGTGCCAATGATTTCGGCAGCACCATGATCGAGGAAAACGTGGTGGCCGCGGCCGGCGTCAGTTTCCGCCTCTCGGAGGAGGAGATTCGCCGCATTGTCATGGGCGCCGGTTTTACGCCGCGACAGCGCACCATGGATTACACCCTGGTGAAACCGGATAAATGAAGGTGCTTCATCGCGCTCCCCTGGTGGTGCCGGTGTTCTCCCAGCCCATTGAAGATGGGGCCGTGCTCGTTGAGAACGGTGTCATCGTCGCGGTGGACCGCTATGCCGCCCTGCAGGGGAGCGCACCGGTGCGGGATCATGAGGGCAAGATTCTCACCCCGCCGCTGGCCAACTGCCATACCCATCTCGAACTCTCCCATCTTGGCGGACTGGCCGGGGAAGAGCGGCGCGCAGAGGAGTTCACCGGGTGGATACGCCGACTGCTGGAGGCCCGCGCGAACAGCGATGCCGACGGGCTGGCCGCCGGGCAGCGGCAGCTGACCGCCTTTCGGCGGCAGGGAGTGGCGTGGCTTGCCGATATCGGCAATCTACCGGCCAGCCATGCTTGCGGGGCGGACGATCTCGTACGGGTCTGGTTTTTTCTTGAAATGCTGGGGCTGGGCCAGACCCGCACGGAGATGGTGCTGGCGCAACTGGATGACATTGCCCGTGACTGTACCGCCCATGCCCCCTATTCGGTCAGCGCCCGATTGCTGCAGGCGTTGAAGGCGCGGGCGCGACAGCGCAGGCAGCTCTTTCCCATCCATGTCGCCGAATCGGCGGCGGAAATCCGCTTTCTCCACGACGGAGGCGGACCGCTGCGCGACTTTGTCGAGGAGCGCGGCGTCTGGGACAACTCCTTTGTCCCACCCGGCTGCGGCGCGGTAACCTATCTGGATCGACTGGGGATGCTTGATGACAGCACGGTGTGTGTCCACTGCGTTCATCTGGCCGATGACGAAATCGATCTGCTCGCCGCCCGCTCGACCCGGGTCTGTCTCTGTCCGGCCAGCAACCGTTTCCTCGGGGTGGGTACGGCAAGGCTGGCCCGGATGCTGGCCGCCGGCCTGCGGCCGGGACTTGGCACCGACAGTGCGGCGAGCAACCCGCGCCTGCATCTCTGGGAGGAGATGCGCATCCTGCACGGCGAGCATCCGGAAATTGACCCGGCCGCGATTTTTCGCATGGCCACCCTGAACGGGGCGCAGATGCTCGGAGTTGCCAACGGCGGGATGCTGGGGCCGGGCTCTCCGGCTTTCCTGCTCGCGGTGGAAGGGGAAGACGTTACGGGTCGCGATGTCCATGATTTTCTGGTTGCGGTCGGCCGCGACGTCCGGCTTGCCTGGATTGACGGGAATGAGGGGAAATGATGGCGCGCATCGGCATGGTCAACTTCATCAATACCGCACCGCTTTATCTGATCTGGCAGCAGCGGCGCCATTCCCCGGACTGGCAGGTGGTGGAAGGCGCCCCCGCGGTCTTGAATCGCATGCTGGCCGCAGGAGCGCTTGATCTGGGGTTTGTCTCCAGCCACGAATACGGGGCTAATCCCGACCTGTACCGGGTGCTGGATGGGCTCTCCATCAGCGCCACCGGACCGGTGGGCAGCGTCTTTCTCTTTTCCCGCTGTCCCCCGACCGAGCTCTCCGGCCAAACGGTCGGCCTGAGCCGGCAATCGCAGACCTCCAACGCCCTGGTGAAAATCATCCTGGAGGAATTTTTCCGGGTGGCCCCGCTCTATGCCGATGGAGGACGGGAAAGCGCCATCCCTGCGCTGGTTGCCATCGGCGACGAGGCCCTGCGGCTCCGCCAGCAGGGCGGCTATCCCTTTTGTCTCGACCTGAGCCATGTCTGGCAGCAGCACACCGGTTTGCCCTTTGTTTTTGCCGTCTGGGCGGTGCGGGACGATTTTTTCCGGGCTTATGGCAGGGTGGTCCAGGAGATCCGTCAGGAACTGCTCTCCTGCATCGAGCAGGGGCAAAAGGAACTGGTTGCCGTCAGCCGGCAGGTCGCACCGCGGATCCCCATGGATATCGACGACTGTCGCCGCTATCTCTCCGGCATCGAGTATGACTTGCACCCGCCCAAGGTGCAGGCCCTGGAGCTTTTTTTTGATTTTCTCATTAAACGGGGGGAGTTGCCGGCCACGGCCCTGCCGGTGCAACTGGTTTGATTGGTCTGGCTGGTCTTATGGGTTGTTTTGCCAGGCCAACAGACCAATCAGACGAATGAGACCAACCAGACCAATCAGACGAATGAGACCAACCAGACCAACAGGACATCCCCATGCAAACCCCGGATGAAAAGAAGATTTTTGTCAGACAAAAATTTTCTTCCATCAGCCAGAAATATGATTTTCTCAATTCCCTGCTCAGTTTTCAGATCGATCGTTACTGGCGCTGGGTCACCACCCGGGAACTCAAAATTTTCCCCAATGGCGCGGTGCTCGATCTCTGTGCCGGCACTCTGCCACTTTCCCTGGAATTGACCCGTCAGGCGCCTGGTCGGCAGGTGGTGGCGATTGATTTTTGTGAGGACATGCTGCGGGCCGGCATCAGGGCCCTGCCTCGCGATGGAAGGCGACAACGAATTTTTCCGGTGTGCGGGGACGGCGAAAAGATCCCGGCCAGAAACAACAGTTTCTGGGGAGTGACGGTGGCCTTCGGGGTGCGCAACCTCGGCCGCACCCAGGACGGTTTAAACGAAATGCACCGGGTGCTCAAAGCCGGCGGCAAGCTGCTCATTCTGGAATTTTCCCGGCCGCAGAACGTCATCGTCAAGCCGCTCTACACCTTTTATCTCAATCGAGTCCTGCCCAAAGTGGCTGGGATGGTCTCCGGCGACAAGGAGGCCTATGAGTATCTGGCCAGTTCCATCGCCAGATTTTATGAACCGGAGGAACTGATGGGCATGATGCGGCAGGCGGGTTTTGCCAGCGTCACGCGCCGGCCGCTGACCTTTGGCATTGTTTCCGTCTATATTGGGGTAAAATGAAAAAGATCATTCTTGCCATAACCGGGGCGAGCGGCTCCCTCTATGCCGTGGAATTTGCCCGTCTGCTCGCGCCACTCGGGGGCGAGGTCGAGGTCCACGGCATCATCTCCACCGCCGGCGTGCAGGTGCTGCATCTCGAAACCGGCATGGAGCCCACTGATTTGGCCGGGGTGGCAAAATGGTATGCCATCGACAATTTCGCCG
>CAZUZJ010000044.1:4646-12747 GCA_964624225.1 uncultured Desulfobulbia bacterium
GCCGCTCCGGCCAGCGGCTCCGCTGTCTATGACGCCATGGTGGTGCTGCCCTGTTCCATGGGCACCTTGGGTGCCATTGCCGGCGGGCTGTCGAACAACCTCATCCACCGGGCTGCGGATGTCATGCTGAAAGAGCGGCGACCGCTGGTGCTGGCGGTGCGCGAAACCCCGCTTAATCGCACCCACCTGCGCAACATGCTGTACGCCGCCGAGGCCGGCGCGGTCATCTGCCCGGCCATGCCCGCCTTTTATCACCGACCTGCCGATTTAACCGCCATGGCCCGCCATTTTGCCGGTCGGGTGGCAACCCAGGCCGGGATCCGGGTGCCGGGCCTCATCGAATGGAGCGGCATCGAGGGTTGACCATTTCGTATAAACTGAAAAATTAACCACAAAGCGCACGGAGCTCGCGGTGGTAATTGGATGTAATGAAATATATTTTCTCTGTGCTCTCCGCTCGCTCGGTGCGAAAAAAGACTTTTTACGGGTTCATCATGTTTAGGAAGATTGCCATATTGCTTGAGATGATCAAGTTCGAGCACACCGTCTTCGCCCTCCCCTTTGCCCTGATGGGGGCCTTTCTTGCCGCGAACGGGGTGCCGCGGCCCGCGACCTTTTTCTGGGTGGTGGTTGCCATGGTGGGGGCCCGGACCTGCGCCATGGGCTTCAACCGCATCGCTGATGCCCGTTTTGACCGGGCAAATCCACGCACCGCTGACCGGGCCATTCCGGCCGGCGCGGTGAAGATGGGGGAGGCATGGACCATGGTGATCGCCGCCGGCCTGCTCTTTTTCTTCGCCTGCTTGCAGCTCAACCTCCTGACCCTGCAATTGTCCCCCTTTGCCCTGACCCTCACCCTCTTTTATTCGCTGACCAAACGTTTTACCTGGTTCTGTCATGTGGTGCTGGGGCTGGCCCTTGCCTTTTCGCCGCTGGGCGGTTATGTGGCGGTCCAGGGCTCCCTCGCCGGTTACCCCTGGGTGCTGTCGCTCGGCGTCCTTTTCTGGGTGGCTGGTTTTGATACGGTTTACGCCTGCATGGATGCCGATTTCGACCGGGAGGTGGGACTCTTTTCCCTGCCGGCCCGTTTCGGCCGGACGACGGCCTTCCGACTGGCCGTCATTTTTCATGTGGTGGCCTTTGCCCTCTTTGTTGCCACCGGTATTGTCCGGCAACTCAACTTCTTTTACTACATCGGCATCATTCTCACCGCCGCTGCCCTGTTCTATCAGCATCTCATCGTCAATCCCCGCGATCTCTCCCGCATCAGCATGTCTTTTTTCACCATGAACGGGCTGATCAGTCTGACCCTGTTTGTCGTCACCTGGCTTTCCCTGGTTACCGGTTGACAAAATTTCTCTGAAGGCCTTTAACTATAAAAGGCCGGCGGAGATATGGATGGTTTTTCTCCGCCTTTGACGCGGTTTCTCTCGTTGCCTGGGGGTCTCATGTCGATGATCAGGATTTTTTCGGAAAAACACATGCAGCAGTATGGCTTGACAAGCGACGAGCTTGACCGGCTCAACGCCGAATGGCAGGAAAAGGCGAAGATGCAGGGCCTTGAGGAGCACATGCCGGAATACTGGCAACAGGCCCGGCTGCATGCGGACAGCGTTTTTGCCGGCCGTGTGCTGGAGGGAGCGGCTGACCTTTCCGGTGCGCCACCGGTGGATGAGCCGGTTGATCTGCCTGCCCTCGATGTCGATATCCATGATCTCACCGGTCCGGATCCGGGCGGGGGCGTCGAGGTGGACGCCGGGGCGGAGCTTGTTGCCATTGATCTTGGCGATATCGAGGAAATGCCGGCGGAAATGGACCTGTTCCCTGAATTGGCCATTTTCCTTGAGGATGCGGCAGGGCGAGAACCGGAGGAGAGTGCCGCGGTCGAGGAGGCGGTGCCGCTGATGGTTGAGACAACGCCCAGCCTGTCTGCGCCGCCCGCTGTCGTGGCGGCGGCCGAGGAAATTGTCATTGGTGCGCAGGAGGAAATGGCGGCGGCGGAAGAAGAGCCGGATCGCATGGTGACCGGCGATCAGCCGGTGGTGGAATGGGAAGCATCGGCAGCGCGGGAAATCCCGGGGGAGGCAGTTGAGGCTGAAGAGCTGCCGCCACTCCCGCCGGTGGTGACGGGCGAGCCGGAAGAAACCGCGCCGCTTGCAGAGTCGGTCGAGGAATCTGGCGAAGAGGCGTCGCCTGCCGGGCTGGTCGTTGCCGAAACGGCAGCCGATGCCCGGGAAGAAAGCCCGTCGCCTTCATTCTGGAGCCGGTTGCTGGCCGCTGTCAGGGCAATGTTCAAGCGGTCCTGAGAGGGGAGCAACCCTCGGCATCCCTTCGGTCAGTGCAGCCGGAAGCTGTTCACCTCCATTTCCAGCTTGCCGGCCAGTTCGGCGAGCTCCTCGGCCGCGCTGTTGATACCGGCGGCGGACTGGCCCGTTTCCCGGGCCACATCATTGACCCCGTGAATATTGTGGGACACCTCGGTCACGCCAGAGGTCGCCTCTTTGATGGCGCCGAGCAGTTCCTGTTCGATGGCGGTAGAGAAAGCGCGGACCAGGCCTGAGACCTCGTGCGTCTCTGCGGCCACGCCGCTCACCGTGCGAGCGATCTCGCCGGTGGTCGCGGTCTGCTCCTCCACCGCGGCGGCGATGGTGCTGGCGTATTCCTTCATCTTGTTGTTCATGACCGTCACTTTTTCGATATTGGCCACCACGCCGCTGGTCCGGCCCTGCATGTCCCGGATCTGCCGGGCGATATCCTCCGTTGCCTCGGCCGTCTGCTTGGCCAGTTCCTTGACCTCGCCCGCCACCACGGCAAAGCCCTTGCCGGCCTCACCGGCCCGGGCCGCCTCGATGGTGGCGTTTAAGGCGAGCAGTTTTGTCTGCTCGGTGATCTCGGTGATAACATTGATCACCTTGCCGATGTCCCGGGCCGCCTGATCAAGCTCGGCCATTTTGCCGCTGGCGTCATCGCTTGCGGCACTGGCGCTTTCCGCCATCTGCAGGGATTTGGCGCAATTCTGGGAAACCTCCTGGATGGAGGCGGACATTTCTTCCACCGCCGCTGCCACGGAATTGACATTGGCGCTGATTCCCTCGGTCGAAGTGGAGACATGTCTGCTCTGGCCGTTCATCGTCTCCGAGGTGGCGTTGACCACGCTGAGGTTGGCGCTGATCTCTTCGGCGGCCGCCGCGGTGGTGGCCGCCTGGGTGGTGAGTTCCTCGGCGCCGGAGGCCATGGACTGGGCCGTGCTCGACAGCTCGGCCGAGGCGGCGGCAAGTCCCTTCACCTCTTCGGCGATGCGGCCCATCACCCCGCGCAACTGATCGGCCATCCTGTTTAAGGCCCGGACCATAGCGCCCACCTCGTCCTGCTGATCGATATCCATTTTGGCGGTCAGGTCACCCTCGGCCAATCGGCCGGCAAAGCTGACCGCCTTCTGCAAGGGGCCGGTGATGTTGCGGCTGAGGAAAAGGCCGAGGGCAAGCGAAAAGGACACCGCCGCCGCCAGGGCGACGATGATGTTGCGCAACGCCCGTCCCACTGCCTTGTCCATCTCTTTTTTGGTGAGAAGGGCTGCGGTGTGGAGCAGATCGGTCATCTTTTCCCCATCCGCGTCAATTCCGGTATCCAGTTCATGGCGCTGGTCTTCGAGTTGCACCATGTCCCGGTGCAGCGCCATGATCGTTTCGGCGTTTTTGCGGAAATTTTCCTGAAACTGGCGATCGATGTCCACTGCCATTTTTACCAGCGCCGGGGCATCCACCGCAGCGATTTTCCCCATTTCGTTTTCGCCGCCCCGGCGCAGGGCCGTGATCCAGGTGGCAAGACGGCTGTTTTGCGTGCGGTACTCGTTTTCGATGCTGTCCAAGGCGTCTGTTGCTGTTTCCTTCTCATACTCTTCAATGGCGATGCGCGCCATGGCCACCGTGGTCCTGATCTCCATGGCCATGTCGGTCCACGAGACCTCTTTGGCGAGAATGTCCCGCGGATCAGCGCCGTTTGCCAGTCTGTCGGCCATGTGTGTTTTGATCTGCTCTTCGAGGGCGTCGGTCAGCGCAATCAATTTGTCATACTCACCCTCGAATTGCTCCATAGCCTTATTGTATTCCGCTGCCAGCGCGAAGTTTTTTTGCAGCATGCCATGCAGATTCTCGATGACGGGAAGAAACTCTTTGTCGTGGAACGCGGCCACCTCCGCGAACTTTTCCAGTAGAGCGGGATCATCGGTGGGATGAATCACGCCCATTTCCGTGTCCGTCCCCTTGGTGATGCCGGTGAGAAAGAGGGAAAAGTCTTCAACGGCAAGGCCGTGTTCCTGCCAGGCCGCGGCCAGCTCTGCCGGTGAGGTGGCGACAAGCATCTCCATGACCATCTGCATGTCGGTACGCACGGCGAGCATCATCTCCAGACTGGCATCGACGATGGAGCCGCTTTTTTTCATGGTGGTCATGCCCTGATAGCCGACAAGGCCGGTAAGAAGGATGATCAGGCAGATGGCCAGATAGCCGCCGATGATCTTGATGCCGATTTTGACGTCTGTGAGTTTCATTTTTTGTGCCTTGGATTTTGGTGTCAGACAGTGACACGATGAGAAAATATTACAGCGTAGTTGTTTGATCCTTTCCTGTCAAATAGTTGATAATAAAAGAAGAATTTGAAGAAAGAATATCATTTATATAAAGTGAAAATCAAATGAATTATCCGTAAAAATACGGAAAGGAGAAAGGGAAAGACAGGTGAGGGGTAGGGGGACCGTCAAGGGCAGGCAGGGCTGATATTATCCCATCAGCGCTGCTGATCCTGCTCTTCCGCCGCCATTTCCTTGGTCACGTCGGTCAGAGCGCCGCAGGAGAGGCAGACCTGGTCCTCGCTGAAGGATTCTACCGTAGCCTGGTCCTTGAGCCAGATGACACGGCCGCTGCCAAGGGCGACTTTGTAGATTGCCTCAACCATCCCGTTGTTCTTGCCTTCGGCGCGCAGGACCGACTGGATGCGGGGCAGCTCGCTGCGGTCGTGAACGGATTTTGCTATTGCCCCGGTGTTATCGGCATACTGGTAGGAACAGCGCTGCTGCACGCTGTCGCGAAAGATTTCCGCCACCTCGCAGGAGCGGCAGCCGAGCAGGTCAAGCAGCCGGTTGCCGACGAACTCGTACCAGATGGCGTGATCGTCGACGGTTTCTCGCCAGGCGGAGATATAGGGGGTGGCCGGATTGGCCGGGGTATTGAGGGTGCGGAAGACATGAATCGCGTCGGCCACCCGTTTTTTCAGGGCATTGCTGAACGCGCCTTTGAGGATGAGGCCGCAGTAATCGTGATCAAAAACCCAGTTGAAATCCTGCTGATTGCCCATAAAACACCCCGAATGTGCCGGTAACTCAAGTATAGCATCGGCCGGCGTCGCCATGTCAAGGACAATTGTCGCGGCAGAACGCTCAGGGCGGCGTCGAGTTTTTTCCGGATGTGATTCCATCCCGCCAGGGGAAGAAAGACGGTAACTGATCACGGGGTAAAGCAACTCCCCTCATCGCTTACGAAAGAGGGGATTCCCGGGCAAGGAGCAGGGCGATGATGATCCATGCCACCAGAAAGAGCACTGGCAGCAGGTTGGTCGGAGCGACGTAGGCCAGCCAGCTTCCCGGTCTGACATAATAACCGACGATGGGCGGGCCGCTGTAGTCTCTTTTTTCTTTTTCCCACCAGCCCAGCAGGGTCATCTTCGCCCGCACCCCGAGCACCAGAGAGACAAAGGTGAGACAGCAGACACCGATGCCGATGCCGACCAGCACATGAAGAAGCGAGTGGACTTTGTCCCGGGCCACCAGGGCCAGGGCGGTGAAAAGCAGCCCCTGGACCGTGGTGAACCAGCTTAAGCGATGGTTGGCGATGGTGTCTTCATGCTGCCACATCTGGCGGAGAACTTCGTCCGGTTCCTTCATGTTGCCCCCCCCCTTTTTCCGATGAATGATGACCGAGCGAGTGACGGCCCGTGTTTGCCGACAGGGCGGCGTCCAGAGTCGGTTTGTCCGTCATGGCAATGCTAATGCCGGCCTGCCGGAATACATACTCAGGACCCTTGCCGCGGATATCCTCTTGCAGAAGAAGCTCGTCTATTTTCTGTGTCACCAACCATTCGGCGACCCGGATACCCTTGGCCTTTTCCAGCCTCTGGTGCGGATTGCTGATGACCTGTTGGCCGGTGACGCTGCCCTCGGCACGGTTCACGGTCATGATGGCGAAATACGGAGCTTCCCCGAAATGAGCGCTGATCGTGCCGTCACGGTCGGTAAGGGGAATCGCGTAACGACGGTGGGTCATGTCCGATGGCTCGATGTGAATCAGAACCCGTTCGATATTGGCAACCCCCCGGCGGACATCCGCCTCGATCCGGTGAACGATTGCCTCTGCCTTTTCCAGTTCAACGACGCGCAGTGTCACCCCCGCCTCGACGAAACGGAAGCGGCCGGCATTGCGGCCGGTCACCCACCTGAGCTCGGAGACCTCCGGGACGGCGTCGATCATCCGGCTGACCTGGCCAAGGGTTTCCTGGTCCAGCGAGGCGTCAAGCAGGACGCGCATGGCGTCGCGCAGCAGATCCCAACCTGTTCTGACGATGACGACAACAATGACGATCGTGGCAATCCTGTCGATCGGCCAATGTGTATTGTGGCCGAGAAGGGCCACCAGGGCGAGCCCGGTTGTGTAGATGTGGACCCGATATTCTTTGGCATCGGCAAGCAGGGCCGGAGAGTGGGTGGCCAGGGCGACGCGCAGTTCGAAATGACTGAAGACGAGCGGCAGAACAGTGGTGAGCAGCAGCAGGGCGATCATCCAGCCGTCGGCGCGTACCGGCGGGGAGGAGACGAATAACGCTTTGTGCAGCATTTCATAGACGCTGATGAAAATCAGGAGGGCGAGTCCGGCTGCCAGCAGATTTTCCACCTTGTAAAGACCATAAGGAAAGGCCTCGGATTTGCGGGTGGCGAGCCGCAGGCCGATCAAAACGGCCAGCGAGGCAATGAAATCAACGCCATTGTGGAGCAGTTCCGCGGTCACTGCGAGACTGCCGGAGGCCAGGGCCAGCACGCCGTGCAACAGGGCCAGCAGCACGTTGAGGGCAAGAGAGGCCCATCCCCAGCGTTGCAGACGGGCGGCATCGTAGCGGGCATGGGCCTCTTTTCCCGGTGTCGGCCTGGGACGGAATGAATCAGGGGACTGCTTCGTCATGTGCCGAGTCAGAAGGTTGAGCTGATTTTTTTTTAGTCGACCTGCGCCATCAGAAAGGCATAGGCGCGGCTGGCAAGCAGCGACGATTTTGCCGCGGAGTGCTGGCAGGAGGCCAGCCAGCTCCCTTCCGAGGCAAAGGAGTTAAACACGGCAAAACGACCCAGCGCCCGGTAGGATTCAAACTGTTCCTCGCTGAAAAATTGATCGCCGGTGCTTTCATGCGGAAAGGACGGGCTTTTTTCCCGGTAATTGACGATGGGCGCAATTTCGGCGCCGGTCATGGTGTTTTTGAACAGCACCAGCCAGTTTTCCTGGTCCGGTCCCTGGTCCGGATAATAGATGCGGCCGAGAGCGAAGGTGTCCGGGGTCAACCCTTTGTCGTTTTTGCGCAGGCCGTCCAGGGAGATGTCGATACAGATGCCCTCGTCGACATAGGCGTTGCGCAACGAACTGTTGAAGGAGTCGAAGAGGTGGTCGGGATCGCATTCCGAATCCGAAACAAGCAGCAGTTTCACCCGGCGTTGCAGCAGGGGGATGATGCCGAGGTTGTCGCCGCTGTGGCCGCCGTCGCTCAGGTAGATCTCCTCTCCCCCGGCCGTGGTGTGGCCGACCAGCTCCTTGAACAGCCGGGCAAATCTGCTCCGGAAGCTGCTTTTTCCTAAAGCAGCGATCCCCCGGCACAGCCGTTGTCGTTTTTTTTCGGCCTGGTATCTGGCGCCCAGGAGTTTCTGCCGGTCTTGCCGGGTCTGGTTCTCAAGGTCGGTGTCAAGCGCCCTGATCGTGGCATCGATTTCGTCCAGCCTTTTTCTGTTGCAGCAGAAGTTGGGCAGCCAGTAGCCGAGCCGCACCCCGAAGATGGTGCAGGCAAAGGAGGT
>CAZUZJ010000045.1:0-11026 GCA_964624225.1 uncultured Desulfobulbia bacterium
GTCGGCATGGTGGGCACGGTTGGCGATAATAAAAAGGAGGCGGCCGTCCGGATCATGCACTCCCTGTACCAGGGTGATGTCCGGCAGATGACTGCCCCCGCGAAACGGATCGTTGACAATAAGGATGTCGCCGGGGGTGAAGGTGTGGCAGGAAAGGGCGTGGGCCACGGTGCGCGGCATGGCGCCGAGATGAACCGGGATGTGGGCGGCCTGGGCGACCAGGTTGCCGCGCCGGTCGAAAATGGCGCAGGAGAAATCTTTGCGCTCTTTGATGTTGGAGGAAAACGAGGAGCGGGCGAGGATGATTCCCATCTCCTCGGCAACAGAGGTGAACAGTTTGTTGCAGACCTCGACTTCGATGGCATCCATGGCGTTGCCGCGCCCTCCGGGGCTATCGCTCGTCGGATTTGAGCACCGCGAGGAAGGCGCTCTGT
The DNA here is from genome assembly GCA_964624225.1 of uncultured Desulfobulbia bacterium. Classification (GTDB taxonomy): domain Bacteria; phylum Desulfobacterota; class Desulfobulbia; order Desulfobulbales; family SURF-16; genus DB1. Next base: position 435 of record CAZUZJ010000045.1, read on the forward strand.
GGAATATCGACGTTACCCACCGTTTTCATCCGTTTCTTGCCCGCCTTCTGCTTTTCCAGCAGCTTGCGTTTTCTGGAGATATCGCCGCCATAGCATTTGGCGGTAACGTCCTTGCGCAGGGCGGAGATGGTTTCCCGGGCGATGATGGTCCCGCCGATCGCCCCCTGGATGGCGATCTTGAACATCTGGCGGGGGATCTCTTCTTTCAGTCGTTCACAGGCGTGCAGGGCCCGTTCACGGGCCTTGACGCGATGCACCAGCTGAGAAAGCGCGTCCACCCGTTCGCCGTTGACCAGGATGTCGAGCTTGACCAGGTCGCTTTGCCGGTAATCGATCAATTCATAGTCAAAGGAGCCGTAGCCCTGGGTAATGGATTTGAGCCGGTCGTAAAAATCGTAGATCACCTCGGCCAGGGGCAGTTCACAGGTGAATTCGATGCGGCCCGGCATGGGATAGTGGTAATGGGTGTTTTCCCCGCGCCGTTCCATGCACAGGGTCATCACTGCGCCCATGTACCGTTCCGGAATGTGGATGGTAGCCTTGATGAAGGGTTCTTCGGTGCGGACGATGGAGCCGGGATCGGGAAAATAGGCAGGATTGTCCACCTCCTTCATGGTGCCGTCCTGCAGGTAAAAATGGTAGCAGACCGAGGGCACGGTGAGGATGAGGGGGATGTCGAATTCCCGTTCCAGTCGCTCCTGGATCACCTCAAGATGAAGCAGGCCGAGAAAGCCGCAGCGGAAGCCGAACCCGAGGGCGGAAGAGGAATCCTTCTGGTAGGAAAGAGAGGCGTCGTTCAGCGTGAGTTTTTCCATGGCCGCGGCCAGGTTTTCATAGTCGTCGGTGGAGATCGGGTAGATGGAGGAGAAGACGACCTGCTGGATCTCCTTGAAGCCGGGCAGAGGATTGGCGCAGGGCTTGTCCTTGAGGGTGATGGTGTCGCCCGGTCGGGTGTCACTCACCGTTTTGATGCCAGCCAGGATGTAGCCGACCTGGCCGGCCCGCAGCTCTTTTTGCGGCAACCGTTCCAGGCGGAAGAGGCCGACCTCTTCCACCCGGTAGCTTGCCTTGTTGGACATGAAGAGGATGGTGTCGCCGGCCTTGACCCGGCCGTTGACGATGCGGCAGGAGATGATGGTGCCGCGAAACGAATCGTAGGTGGCGTCAAAGATCAGGGCCTGCAGGGGCGCCTCCGGATCGCCTTCCGGGGCGGGCAGCAGGGTGACGATGGCCTCCAGTACGTCATCCACCCCTTCGCCGGTCTTTGCCGAGCATTTGCGGATCGAATCCCCGTCCAGGCCGAGATCTTCTTCGATCTGGGCCGCCACTGCGTCCGGATCGGCGGAGGGCAGGTCGATCTTGTTGATGACCGGGATGATTTCCAGGTCGTTTTCCATGGCCAGATAGAGGTTGGCCAGGGTCTGGGCCTCAATGCCCTGGGCCGCATCGATCAGCAGCAAGGCCCCCTCGCAGGAAGAAAGGGCCCGGGACACCTCATAGCTGAAATCGACGTGACCGGGGGTGTCGACGAGGTTGAGGCTGTACTCCCGACCGTCTCTGGCGGTGTAGGGCAGGCAGATGGTCTGGCTCTTGATGGTGATGCCGCGCTCCCGTTCAATGTCCATGTTGTCGAGGAGCTGATCCTTGAACTCCCGATCGCTGACCATGCCGCATTTCTGGATGAGTCGGTCGGCGAGAGTCGATTTGCCGTGATCGATATGGGCAATGATGCTGAAATTGCGGATATTTTTTTGCTGCATCGGTCCGTCTTTCCCTCGTTTTTCTGGCGGAATCTGCTAAAATGGAGTACGATTTCTTGTTTGCGGGCACAATGGCCGGTGAAGGCGGAAAGTGCGCCGGAATAGGTGGATATATAGTGGCGGCTTCGCCTTGTCAAGAAAGAAACGGCGGCCGGTCATGCCGTCCTACAGAGAATCATGACAGAAGATACCGAGAGAGACAATACTTTTGAGAATGAGGATGAGGAGCCTTCCTATCATCCTCTGCTCGCCCTGCCGGATGATAACCATCTGCCCGCCTTAAGTCATCCCGGGCTGCATCGTTATCTGCAGGAGATTAATCAGCACCGCCTGTTGACCCGGGAGGAGACGGAGGAGCTGGCCCAGCGCTTCCATGAGACCCGTGACCCGGAAGCCGCCTATCAGTTGGTGACTGCCAACCTGCGGTTGGTGGTCAAGGTGGCGATGGATTTTCAGAAATACTGGATGCAGAATTTTCTCGATCTCATTCAGGAGGGCAATGTCGGGCTGGTGCAGGCGGTTAAAAAATTCGATCCCTATCGCGGCGTCAAATTTTCCTATTACGCCGCCTATTGGATCCGTGCCTATATCCTCAAATTCATCATGGACAACTGGCGGCTGGTGAAGATCGGCACCACCCAGGCCCAGCGCAAGCTCTTTTTCAGTCTCAACCGGGAGAAGAAGCTGCTCGAATCGCAGGGCTTCAACCCGGAAACCAAGCTGCTGGCGGAACGTCTCGGGGTGAAAGAGAGCGAGGTCATCGAGATGAGTCAGCGAATGGACAACTGGGACGTCTCCCTGGAGAGTCCGGTGCGCGAGGATTCCGACGACGAGCAGAAGAGTTTCCTGCCGGCCACGGGCCCTTCCGTCGAGGAGACGGTGGCGGATATCGAAATGAAGGAGCGGCTGGCCGAGATTCTCGATACGCTGCAGGGGACCTTGAACGAAAAGGAGCAGACCATTCTGGCGGCCCGGCTGCTCAGTGACGAGCCGCTGACCCTGCAGGACATCGCCGATCAGTTCGGCATTTCCCGGGAACGGGTGCGGCAGATCGAGTCAAATCTGCTCAAGAAGATGAAGAAGTACCTGGAGCAGGAAGTGCCGGATATCGGCTTTTTCCTCGATCATGTTGACCGACAGTGGCAGGTATAGATGAGCAGGGTGAGGGGATGGAGTTCGGCCCGTCCCGCTGCTTGCTTGTCGGATATGGCCGTCGGGGCGGTCCGATGGCGAGGTGACCGTCATCGGACCGCCTCACCAATCACCCATGAACCAATCAATCAATCAACCAACCAACGACTATTATGAACGTCCCCTTACTTGATTTGAAAGCCCAGCTTGATTCCCTCCGTGATGAGATCATGGCGGCCATTACCGAAACGGTTGATTCGACCTGTTACATCATGGGACCGCAGATCGACGCCTTTGAAAAAGACGTGGCCGCGTATTGCCAGACTTCAGCAGCAATCGGCGTCTCCAGCGGCACCGACGCCCTGCTGGCAAGTCTGATGGCCCTCGGCATCAAGGCTGGTGATCTGGTGCTGACCACGCCCTACACCTTTTTCGCCACCATGGGCAGCATCCTGCGCCTCGGCGCCCAGCCGTTCTTTGTCGATATCGATCCGGTAACCTACAATATCGATCCGGCCCTGGTCGCCGCGGCCCTGGCAGATCGGCACACCGCGGCCCGGGTCAGGGCGATTATGCCGGTGCATCTCTTCGGTCAGTGCGCCGACATGGCGCCGCTGCTGCAACTGGCGGCGCAGCATAATATTCCGGTGGTCGAGGACGCGGCCCAGGCCATTGGCGCCTGCTATCCGCTGCCAGGCAACGACGCGGTCGAGTGGCGCCGGGCTGGCAGCATGGGAGACTGCGGCTGTTTCTCCTTTTTTCCCAGCAAGAATCTCGGCGGCATGGGTGACGGCGGCATGGTGGTGACGAGCCGGGACAAGCTGGCCCATGACCTGCGGCTGATCCGGGTCCATGGCGATATCAGCAAGTACCAGCACGCGGTGGTCGGCGGCAATTTCCGGCTTGATGCCCTGCAGGCGGCGATCCTGCGGATCAAACTGAAATATCTGCCGGCCTGGCATGCGGCCCGGCGGCAGAATGCCACCCTCTATAACGCCCTGTTCAGGGAGGCCGGTCTGGTTGAAGAGGGGCTGGTTCATCTGCCGGAGGCGGTCTATGCAGGGCAGGCGGCCGGCAGCGGCATTGATTATCACATTTACAATCAGTATGTTGTCCGCGTCGCGCAGCGCGATGCGTTGCGGGAGTTTCTCCTGAAGGAGTCGGTCGGGGTTGCCGTCTATTATCCGATCCCCCTGCACCGTCAGAAATGCATCGCTGATTTGCCATGCAGTCGCTGCGACCTGCCCGAGGCGGAGAAGGCTGCCGCGGAAACCCTGGCCCTGCCCATTTATCCTGAACTGACCTCATCCATGCAGGAGTATGTTGTCGATCGCATCCGCGCATTTTATCACGAATAAAAGGGCTGCCCGTTTCCCTCTCTTCGTCCGGCACGGGGTGGTGGTGCTGGCAATGCTGCTGCTCTGCGCCGCGGACGGCATTGCCGGGTCAGCTCTTGAGGATTTTTTTTCCTCACCGCGGATCGCCCCCCTGGAGATCGTGGTGACCGGGGAGGAGGGTCCGGCCTGGCTGCGGATCTGGCAGGATGCCCGGCGTCTTGCCGCGACCGGCGACCATGCCGCCGCCGTTGTCGCCTATTCTCGGCTGCTTGATCTGAAGAGTGACGCGGTCGATCCCAGTTGGGAGTATGCCTCCCTGCTTCTTGCCCTTAAACAGTTTGATCGGGCCGCCGAGCAGCTCGAAACGCTGGTGGAGCAATTCCCCGACCGGGTTGATTATCTCAACGGTCTGGGCTATGCCATGCAGAAAAAAGGCTATCACGGCCGGGCGGTCGAACTGTTCGATCGGGCCACCGGCCAGGATCCGGCCAATATTGTTGCCCTGACCGGACTCGGTGAGGGGTTGCTCTCCCTTGGTAACCCGGGTCGAGCCCTGCCCAGACTTGAGGCCCTCAATGAGAGGCGGGTCGATGACGTTGATCTGCAGAAACGTCTGGTCCGGCTTTACCTGGACCTCGGACTGGCCGCCAAAGCGCAGCCGCTGGCCCTGCGGCTGGCCGAACGGGCCGATGCCGATCCCTCTGACTGGAAACTGGCGGCCCGGGCCCATGACCAGGGGGGGGATGAAGATGTTGTCGCCCGGTGCTGGCAAAGGGTGGTGGCGGTTCTGCCGGCGGACCGTGAAGGGCATAGCTGGCTTGCCTCCTATTACGAAAAGCGCGAGCGATGGCAAGCGGCGCTCGTCCATCTGCGGGCGTTGCTTGATGCTGATGAAGACAATGTCGACCTTGTGGCCCGGATCGCTGAAGGCTTTCTCCGCGCTGGCAATCCCGCCGAGGCGGCCCTCTTTTTTGAAAAATACCTGACTCTGCGCCCCGAGGACAAAGAGGTTCTGGGGCGGTTGGTCGCCCTGTATGGCGAACTCGGTCGCGACGGAGATACCTTGGCCGCTCTCGATCGCTATCTCGCCCTGGAGCCTGTTCCGGCAACTGCTAAATTGCGTCAGGCCGCCTCGCTCCATGAAAGTGCCGGCCGGCACCATGAGGCTGTTGCCCTCTACCGCCGCCTGCTGGAAAGAGACCCTGATGATGCCGAGGTGCTGGCCGCCCTGGCCCGCGTCCTGCTGGCGGTCGGCGACCATGACGGGACGCTGGCGGCCTGGGCTCATCTGGCCCGGATCTCGCCGGACAGCACAACCGTGTATCGCTCCATGATGGCGCTGCTGGACCGGTTGGGACGCCATGACGAGCTGGTCAATGTTCTGGCGGAAATCAACCGCCGGGAGCCCGCCGACATGGAAGTGGCCCTTCGTCTTGCCGCGGCCCTTGTTGCCAGGCAGGACTTGGCCGGGGCAGAGCGGGTTTTCCTGCCGGTTGCGAAACGACCGCTTGATCACCCTGACCTGCTCCGGCTGCGGGCCCGGGTTTTTGAGGGCCTCTCCATGCCGGATCACGCCCTGAACGATTATCTCGCCCTGGCAAACGCCGGCGCCGCGACGCCGGAGCTGCGGGTTACATGCCTGGAACTTGCCGCTGCCCTTGGGCGGATGTCGCTGACCACCACCCTGCTTAAGCAGGATGGCGACGACTCTTTATCTCCCGAATATCTGCTGCGGATTGCCAATGGTTTCCGGGATGGTTGTCATTACGAGACCGCCCACAATCTCTATCGACAATTGCTCGACTCCACCGAGGAACCGGAACTGCGGCGCCGGCTCCTGCTTTCCTTTGCCCAATCCTATCAACAGCAGCATCTCGTTTTTGAGGCGGAACAGATTTTCCGCCTCGCCTTGCTTGAGCATCCCGCTGATGTCGAAATTCTCGCCGGTCTTGTTGAACTCCAGATCGAGGCGGGATATGCAGGTGAAGCAGCCCTCTGGCTGGAGCAGCTCGAATCCTTATCAGCTTCTCACGAGGCAGAGGCCGGAGGGGAGAACGCAGGACGCTGGCTGACCCGGTTGCTGGAGGGCCGACTGCTGAATCACACCGGGAAGTTTTCCGCGGCCCGGAAAAGGATGCGCGTCCTGCTGGAGACGATGGCGGACAATGGAGGAGGAGCGGCGCTATTCTTCAACGGCAGATCGCTTGCCGGTCTGACCGGACTGGAGCTGGCCCGCGCCTGCCTCGGCCTGGAGGAGTATGACGAGGCGGAACGACAGTGCCGCCTGGTGATGGAGCGCGATGCCGGCGACCTTGACAGTCGTGTCCTCCTCCAGAAAATTGTCGCGGCCCGGAGGGATGATGCCCGCCTTGCGGATGTTCGTAGTGGCCTGCTGGCATCATCCGGCCGTGATCTCGGCCGGATGATGCAGCTTACTGATGCCTATCGCCGGGCAGGGATGAAACAGGACATGATCGACAGCGCCGAACTTGCCGTCGCCATGGGAGCCGATTCCTTTGCCGCACGTTTCCGGCTTGCCCAGGTTCTGACCGTGGCCGGCAATCATCATCAGGCCCTCACCGCGGTAAACGAGGTGCTCCGTGACTTCCCGGAAAGCACGGTGGTGCAGGTTCTCGGCGCCCGTACCGCCTTCATCCTTGGCCTGGATGAAACCGCTCTTTCCTATTGCGACACCATTCTCGCCGACCAGCCATACCGGGCCGACATGCAGCTGCTCAAAGCGCGAATATTCTGGCGCCACCCCGGCTGGGGCGAGTCGCTGCCCGTGTACGAAAATTATCTGATTCCGGCGGTCCATGATCTGCTGATTGAACAGGCGCAGGGGGAGGGCCTGTTCCTGCCTGCTGAGTCCGAGGTCTCGCTCTGGCAGCGATTGACATTCGCCCCGCCGGCCAAGGACCTCTTCGTTGACCGGATGATGACCCCAGCCTTTGCCGTTGAGCCCGGCAATCTTGCGTTGAAAAAAATCGCGGCGTCCCTCTTTTCCCGCTATAAGTGGCAACAGCGTTTTGCCGGTGAGCTGGCCGCCCGGCGTCTTGTTGAGCAGCGGGATGATTTTCAGGCCGCTGACCTGTTCCGGCAGCTGGCGGAGCGCTACCCCGAGGACCAGTCTCTGCTTTTTGATCTTGCCGGCATTCACAGCAGACTTGACCAGCTTGGTGATGAAGCGCTTTTGTATAAGCGTCTGGCGGAAATCGATCCCCATTACCCCGGCCTGCAGGAGGCCATTGAGCGGAACCGGCTCAAACGACAGCCCCGGGTTACCGCCGCCTATCGCTATGCAACCGAGGATGGCTGGGACGGCTATCAGTCCATCAGAAAACATGCCTTTGATACTGGCGCCTGGGCCTCGATGCAGCCGGGCAATGACGTGGAGGTGACGCTCTCAACCATCGGTTACAGTTCGGCGGACGCGGATGATTCGATGAGATCGCAGCGGGCCTTTGTCTCTTTTGACAAAAATCTGCTCGATCGCTTTGACCTCACGCTGGGCGGCGGGGTGGAGAGCCTTGACGGAGATTATGCTGATGCCGGTCTGATTGAGTGCGGGCTGAAAGGCAGGGTGAGCGACCGGCTGCGGGGCGAAGTCAGCTATGAACGGGATGTGGTGGACGACACGGTGGCCAGTCTCAGTCGCGCTATTATGGCGGAAAACCTCCGGGCCGGACTTTTTCTTGGAATTTTGCCACGACTGCTGACCGGCGGCGATTACGACTACACGACCTATTCAGACGGAAATAATATGATGGGGTATTCCTTCTGGGCCAGTTATATTCTCCTGCCTGATCCAACCTCCCTGCAGGTGCGCTTCAATTACCGTTTTATGGATACCGAGGAAGGCGGGAACGATCGGGGCCCGTTGCTGGATGACGGCTTTGCCGCTGACGACCATCCTTACTGGACCCCTAGAAATTACTGGAAAAACGGATATGCTGTCCTGTGGACCCACAAATTATCCGCGGATACTCTTGAACGCGGCACGCCAAGTTATTATAGTGCCGAATATCTTGTCGAATATGATGCCAACGGCCATATGCTGCAAACGGTCAGAGGAGGGTTCTCCCTTGAGCTGTCAAATAACTGGATGCTTGAGTCCGCGGCTCGACTGGTGCTGTCCGATGAGTATCGAGCAAAGGATCTCAGCCTCTCTGCCGTCTATCGCTGGTAGCAGGTCGGGGGGCGTTTTGCTGCGAAGAGTGGTGGCGTGCCGGGTGTTGCCGGGCCGCGTCGTGGCGGGGCAGGCAGATGGCAGACGTGATGCGGCTTGAGTCCGGGCGGACATCTTTCCTGGTTCGTTGCGGTTGATGGTGAAGCCAGCCTGCTGGCTTCCGTGAAGAGATCCGGAAACGGATCTCTCTTTTTTTGATGGTCTCGCAAAAACTGAAAACCACCCATTGAGACCACAGAGTACATAGCGATAACTGGCAGCAATGCAAGATGTTTTCTCTGTGTCCTCTGTGTTTTCGGTGGGAAAAAAGACTTTTTGCGACGCCATCTTTTTTTGTTTGTTCGCCACAACATATCAGAAGAGGGGCGGATGTTTCCGGCCCTGGAGGTTAGTGAATGATTGAGAGGGTACCGATGTCAAAAGGCGGCTTCGCGCGGATGCGGGAGGAATTGACCCGCTTGCAGCGTGTCGAACGCATCGAGGTGATCAAGGCCATCGAGGTGGCCAGAGGGCATGGCGATCTGAAGGAAAACGCCGAGTATCATGCCGCCAAGGAACGGCAGAGTCATATTGAGGGCCGGATCATGGAGCTGAAGGACAAGCTGGGGCGGGCCGAAGTGATTGATTGCTCTCAGGTGAGCTGTGATCGAGTCGTATTCGGAACGGTGGTGACGGTGGAGGATCTCGACAGCGGCCAGGAGATAGTCTATCAGTTGCTTGGTCCGGAAGAGGCGGACGTGAAAAAAGGCAGCATTTCCGTGTTGTCGCCGTGGGGCAAGGCGATGCTCGGCAAAAAAATCGGGGATGAATTTGAGGTGAAAACCCCGTCCGGGATCCGGCAGCTGGAGATCCTCGATATCAAAAAGGGGCCGGATGAGTAAGGGCAGGGGCTGGATGACGGTAAGGGTGGGTCTCTTCCGTCATCCGCAGAGGTCACAAAGATGGCGCGTGTTGTCCGAAACCAGGGGGGAGACAGCGCCTTGCCGTCGCCGGTGCGAGCAGTGGCAGCCGGGTTGAGGCCCGAGCCGATCAGTTGTCGCGGATGGTCAATCCGTGCAGAAAAATATCACTGATCTGTTTTGCGGTTTCTTCAAGGGTGTAATGGGGTTTGGCCGACAGAGCCCACAGGCGTGACATCTCGTCAAGCGCCCCGAAAAAGGCGCGTTTGACCACGCCGGGCATCACCTCCTGGCGGAAATGGCCGGACTCCTGGCCCCTGCGAACAATATCGGAGATGATATCGATATATTCGATGAATTTGGTGTTGCGGTACTCCTTGATGAACTTGTTGCTCTGTCTGAGTTCCATCTGCAGCACCTCCACCAGTTCCTTCTGGTCTTCCAGCAGGCTGAGATGGTGCCGGGCATAGATTTCCAGCATTTTAGCCGGATCGGTCTCGTTTTCCAGGAGCAGCTTCACCTTGACGATGATCTTGCCGATTTCATCCTCAAAGAGAGAAATGAGGATATCGTATTTGTTGTTGAAATAGAGATAGATGGTGCCGTCCGCCACCTTGGCTTCCTTGGCGATGTCGGAAATCCTGGCATTGAAGAAGCCTTTGCGGGCAAATACCTTGACTGCGGCCTGGGTGATTTTTTGATGCTTATCTGAAACTCTCATCAGTAGAAAACTATTGTTTGCTTTAGTGTCGAAAATGCTGTTGCCAACCGATTCCGTTTTTTTTGTAATTAAAGAAAATCGCTGACTTACTTTTTTCTTTTGTTTACAGTATGATTCGGGTTTGGGGGAAAAAATGGGACTGGAGAATACACACGCTGTCGCGACAAGACAGGAGATATGTGTTTTTTATGAATAATGATTCATTTTTTTGACATATCATAGAGATCGAATATGACTCTGTCAAGCGTAAAATTGCGGGGGGGCGCGAAAAGCTTCCTGCATCGAGTCTTTTATTTGCTAACTGCTTGATTAGCTGAGCAAAATGAAGATTAACGTCAACCGCGCGAATTCCTCGCTTCTCCCGGTGCCGGAATAAGTGGTTGGTTGGATCCGTTTTATTGTGTGTGGAAAAATGAACACAGGAGAGAGAGGATGAAAATTTTAGTTGTGGGTTCCGGCGGTCGGGAACATGCCCTGGTCTGGAAACTTGACCAGAGCCCGAAGACGGAAACGATTTACTGCGCACCCGGCAATGCCGGCATCACCACCCTGGCG
>CAZUZJ010000045.1:11135-12725 GCA_964624225.1 uncultured Desulfobulbia bacterium
AGGGCCAGCGACGTTGACGGCCTGCTGGCCTTCGCCCTGCGGGAAAAGATCGATTTGACCGTGGTCGGACCGGAGGAGGCTTTAACACTGGGAATTGTTGACCGCTTTACCGCAGCCGGTCTGAAAATTTTCGGGCCTGACAGCAAGGCGGCGGTACTGGAGGGCAGCAAGGTCTTTACCAAGACCCTGCTGGAAAAGTATGCGATTCCTTCCGGATTTTTTCGGGCATTTACCGAACGGGACCAGGCGTTTGCCTATCTTGACGAAGTCGGGGCACCGGTGGTGGTCAAGGCTGACGGTCTGGCCGCCGGTAAGGGAGTGGTGGTGGCCAGAACCCTTGACGAGGCGCGCCGGGCGGTCGATCTCATCCTCACCGACAAGGCCTTTGGCGAGGCGGGTCGTCAGGTGGTGATCGAGGAATTTCTGCCGGGCGAGGAGGCCTCCTTTCTTGCCTTCACCGATGGCAGGACCGTGCTGCCGCTGCCCACCTCCCAGGACCACAAGGCGGTTTTTGACGGCGACACCGGCCCCAATACCGGTGGCATGGGCGCCTATTCACCAGCCCCGGTGGTGACTGACGAGATTCATCGTCAGGTCATGGAGACCATTATGCTGCCCACGATCCGGGCCATGGAGGCGGAGGGGCGGCCGTATAAAGGAGTGCTCTATGCCGGGCTGATGATCCACCAGGGGGTGCCCAGGGTGCTGGAGTTCAACTGCCGCTTCGGCGATCCCGAGGCGCAGCCGCTCCTCATGAGGCTGCAAAACGATCTGGTCGATGTCCTGCTGGCGGTGATCGAGGCACGGCTTGAGGCAATCAGCCTGGCTATTGATCCACGTCCGGCGGTCTGTGTGGTCATGGCCGCGGGCGGCTACCCGGGCGCCTATGAAAAAGGCAAAAAGATCAAGGGGCTGGAGGAGGCGGCTGGCGAGGATGTGATGGTTTTTCATGCCGGCACCGCGCTGAAAAAGGACAAAATCGTCACCAACGGCGGCCGCGTACTCGGGGTCACCGCCCTGGGGAATACCCTGCAGGCGGCGATTGACCGGGCCTATACGGCGGTCGACAAGATCTCCTGGAAAAACTGTTTTTATCGAAAAGATATCGGCATGAAGGCACTTGCACGCGGCGAACGGGCGGTCAGGGTGGGCATTGTCATGGGCAGTGATTCGGATCTGCCGGTGATGAAGACGGCCAGCGATTTTCTCACCGCGATGGGGATCGGCTGGGAGATGACGGTGGCGTCTGCCCATCGAACCCCGGAACGAGCGGCCCGCTATGCCTCCTCGGCCCGGGAGCGGGGGCTCAAGGTAATCATTGCCGGCGCCGGCATGGCCGCCCATCTGGCCGGCGTGCTTGCCGCCCATACCACCCTGCCGGTCATCGGCGTGCCGATTGATGCCTCTGCCCTGCAGGGGCTTGATTCCCTGCTTTCCACCGTGCAGATGCCGCCGGGTATTCCGGTGGCGACCATGGCCATCGGCAAGGCGGGTGCGAAAAACGCCGCCATTCTGGCAACCCAGATCCTGGCCGTGGCTGATGAAGCATTGATGGAGAAAATGGTTGCCTTCAAGGCAGAGATGGCCCGC
>CAZUZJ010000046.1:0-12686 GCA_964624225.1 uncultured Desulfobulbia bacterium
CTTGGCGGCAAACTCCACCGTGGCGACCAGGTTATGCCCGCCGGCCGGGTCACGGACCATCGGCAGTTTCTCGCCGAGCAACAGGGAGGCAAGCATCAGTTCCGGCAGATTTTCCGGCAGCGGGGCGATGGCCGCCATGATGAGGGCCGGCGGCCCGCCGATGTAAAGGGTCAGCGGCAGATTTTCATTACGCAGCTCCGCTTCGTGGTAATGATAGCCGCCCCCTTTATGGATCTGCCAGTGGATGCCGGTGGTCTGATCGTCAAAACGCTGGATCCGGTACATGCCCAGATTGTGGCCGCGGCCGCCGGGATGTTCGGTATAGACAAGCGGCAGGGTGACAAAAGGGCCGCCATCGGTCTTCCACGAGGTGAGCATCGGCAGTTCGCGCAAACGGGGCGGCGACATGCAGTTGTCAAGAATCGGCCCGCTCCGCTCCAGTCGGGTGCCGATACGAGTCATCTGCGGCACCAGGCCGCGCATCCCCCAGAGCTTGCCGAGGCTCGGCGGCAAGAGCGTCTCCGCCGCCCGCACCAGATCGCGGACAAAATCCTGGGCCCGGCGGCCAAAGGCAAGTTCCATCCGCTTCCGGGTGCCGAAGAGGTTGGTGACCACCGGGAAGCGGCTGCCCCGTACCCGTTTAAAGAGCAGGGCCGGGCCGCCCCGGGCAATGACCCGGCGGTGAATCTCGGCAATTTCGAGACAGGGATCGACCTCGATTTCCACCTCCAGCAGGTCGGATTCCTGCCGGAGAAGATCGAGATAGGCACGAAGATCGGCAACAGGGGCGGTGTTCATGGGTGTTCCTCGCCGAGAAAGAGCCGGTGATATTCGCTCTCGCTGAGATGGCGCTTCATCAGGCCGGTAAGAAAATCGACCGTTGCCGTGATGTCAGCCTCCGTCATCCTGGGGATAAGGGTATCGAGCAGCGCAGAGCCGGCAAACAGCCGGATAAAGGCAGTCAGGGACGCTTCGTCGCAGTGACGGTTCAGGCCGAAACAGATTTCGGTTGGATTCATTTTTTCACGATCAGTCACGCTTTTCATGGCTACGGCTCCAGCCTTCTGATATATTTTAATCACTATCCGGCAGCACGACTGACCGCTCCGGTCAGGCCGGCCATGGAAAACCGGACTCCGCCCCCGGCAGTACGCCGCTCCGGGGGCATTCTGTTCCTCTGCCACGACAACAAAATGAGGAGATGGCAACCATTTCCGAGAACACCCTTATCAACACCGGCTGGGTCGAACACCACGCCGGTTACGAGCATACCCGCTCGGAACGGATCATCCGCCAGATGGTGAGCTGGCTGCGGGACAGCCGTCAATTTGTCACCCTGCTGCACAAGGGCTACCAGTCCGGCGGCACCCTGGTCGTCGCCGCCGACGACCGGACCGTCACCCTTGACAAACCGCGGGACTGGCCCGGCAGCAACGCCATTGTCCGGGTGGTGTTCCGCAACACGGCGCGGCTCTGGTGCCATTTCACCGGCGAAGTGACTGCGACCACGGTGGACACCCTGCGCATGTCCTTTCCGGACGAGCTGTTCATGCTGCAGCGACGTCAGCACTTCCGCATCAACGTGCCGGCCGACAGCAGTGCCACTTTCCTGTATAACCAGAAAAAGTGCAAGTGTAATATCGTCGATGTCAGCGCCGGCGGCATACTCCTCGCCGCCAGGGATATCGGCGGCCTGCCCCAGCCCGGCCACACCATCAGAAACATCAGCATCACCATCCCCTGCGACGACAAGGCGGTCGGCGCGGAAAACGGCCTGCTGCGCATCAAGGTCAAGGAGGCTGAGGCGGTTCGGTTCTTCCGCAACGAATCAGCTCGCACCTTCTGCCTCGGCGTCAATTTTTCCCTGACCCCGGCGGAGGAGGAACGGCTCATGCGCTACATCCGCCAGCGGGAACTGGCCATGCTGCGCAAGGGGGTCAACGACTGACATTTGTGCGCAGCCTCCAGATACTTTTCACGGATTCATCACAATTCCCCTCACCCCGGCAGGAATCCGACATGCACCTTCCGACTGCGCGGCCCGTCGAACTCGCAGAAAAAAATACGCTGCCAGGTGCCGAGCCGGAGTCTGCCGTTTTCGACAAACACGGTCAGCGAAGCGCCGAAAAGGGAGGCCAGGACATGGGAGGGCGAATTGCCCTCCTGGTGCTGATAGGGAAGATCAAAGGGGATCATCTTTTTCAGGGCGCTGACAATATCGCGACGGACCGCCGGGTCCGCGCCCTCGTTGATGGTCAGACCGGCGGTGGTATGGGGATTGAAAAGAAGACAGAGCCCCTCCGTCAGACCGCTTTTGTCGAGCTCCGCCTCCACACTGCCGGTGATGTCGATCAACTCCATAAAATTCGCCGTGGATACCGTGATAACCGCCTTCTGCATTTCCCCCTCCCTGAAAATGTGTATAATGTATCAGAATGGTTTCGTAATAACTGGGGCGCTTCGAACGTTTTCCATCCAAAGCCGGATAGTTACAAAACTGCAAATCAATCACGGAAAACCGCGGAGCACACGAAGATAACACGCTGTCATTCAATACATTTTCTCTGCGCCATAGCGCTCTCCGTGGAAAAAATTTGCTGATGACGGACGAGCCGAAATTGAGTATAGGCAATCGTGATGCCTGGAAGTGGCCACCCGCACCATCCCGTTTTGATGGAGGACTCCCATGATTGACACCATCCTGCACAATCTTGCCTGGCTCGGCCATGACGGATTCCGTCTTACGGCCGGCGGGAAAACGATCTACATCGACCCGTTCCAACTGACCGGCAACCAGCCGCCGGCCGATATCATCCTGGTCACCCACGCCCACTTCGATCACTGCTCTCCGGATGATATCGACAAAATCAGCCAGCCGTCAACCACCATCATCACCGGCGCCGACTCGGCGGCAAAACTCTCCGGCCGGATCACCACTGTCAAACCGGGCGACCGGATCACCTGTGACACCATCACGGTGGAGGCAGTGCGCGCTTACAACACCAATAAAAAATTTCACCCGCGCGCCAACGACTGGCTCGGCTTCATTGTCACGGTGGATGGGGTGCGTATCTATCATGCCGGCGATACGGACCATATCCCGGAAATGGCGGATATCGAGGCCGACATCGCCCTGCTGCCCGTCTCCGGCACCTATGTCATGACCGCGGAGGAGGCGGCGGCAGCGGCCATCGACATTCATCCACAGGTCGCGGTTCCCATGCATTTCGGTTCCATTGTCGGCGAACAGAGCGACGCCGAGCTGCTCGCCGATAAACTGGCAGGCCGGATCAGAGTGCACATCCCGCAGAAAAAGGACGCAGCGTGAATTATTTTCCGATCAGTCTCGACATCCGCGGCCGCCTCTGCATCGTCATCGGCGGCGGCCGGGTGGCGACGCGCAAGGTCCGTTCCCTGCTGGCCAGTCATGGCCGGGTGACGGTGATCAGTCCGGCCCTGGTTGACGAACTGGCCATCCTGGTCGAGCAGGGCCTTTTCCGCTGGCTGCCGCGGGAATACCGAACCGGCGATCTCGCCGGCGCCTTTCTCGTCATCGCGGCCACCGACGACAGTATCGTCCAGGAAGCGATCCACCGCGAGGCAGAGGCAAACAACATCCTGCTCAATGTCGCGGATGTGCCGAAATGGTGCAACTTCATCCTGCCCGCCACCGTGCGCCGCGGCGATCTCACCATCTCCGTTTCCACCGCCGGGAAAAGTCCGGCCCTGGCTAAACAGCTCCGCCAGGAGCTGGAAAAGGAGTATAGCGACGATTACGATCTCCTCCTGCAGGTTCTCGGTCGCTTGCGTCCGATTGTCCTCGACATGGGGTTTCCCCACGAAAAAAATAAAATTCTTTTTGAAAAACTGCTGCACAGGGATATGATTGAGTGGCTCAGACAGCAGGACTGGCAGGCACTGACCGGCCATATCCGTTCCGTTCTCGGCAAGGATGTTCCCCTGAGCATGCTCACCGGCCAGGCGGAATAAGCTCCATGCCCTGGACGGAAGGGGCCGCCAGCCGGAAAAAGGCTGCCCCCCGGAGCCGCTGTTCGAGCACCTGAAACCTGCAGACGCCCACCGGGGACAACCGTCACCACCGGCCATTAACCTTCGGAGAACAGCTGAATGCTCTTTACCTCAACGTTTATCGTCTATCTGCTGGCCACCGGAACATACATCGCCTTTTTCGTTACCCAGCAAAAAAACATTCGCACCTCGGCCCGTTTCATGTTGTTTGGCGCCGGTGTTCTCCATACGGTGACCATCATCAGCCGCTATCTGGCAGCCGGTCACACACAGCTCACCACCCACCACGACACCGTTTCCTTCTTCGCCTGGTCCATGACCTGGGCCTTTCTCTCCTTCCGCTGGCGCTACCAGGTGAAGAACTTCGGCACCTTTGTCTCCCTGGTGATCAGCGCTCTGATGACCATTGCCGCTCTCTCTTCCCAGCACATCACCGAGCTGCCGCCGGCTCTGCAGAGTGCCTGGCTGCCGATCCATGCCAGTATCGCCATTCTCGCCGACGGTTTTCTCGCCCTGGGCTTCTGCAGCGGCCTCATGTACCTGCTGCAGGAACGGGAACTGAAAAAGAAACGCTTCGGCGTCTTCTACAGCCGCCTGCCCTCCCTGGATGCGCTTGACACCCTGATCCATCACTGCCTGACCGTGGGCTTTCCGCTGCTGACCCTGGGCATCATCACCGGTTCGTTCTGGGCCAAGCAGGCCTGGGGATCATACTGGCACTGGGACCCCAAGGAAACCTGGTCGCTGATCACCTGGTTCATCTATGCCGGCATGCTGCATCAGCGCTTCATTGCCGGCTGGCGGGGCAAACGGGCCGCTATTCTCGCCATTATCGGTTTTATTTCAGTGCTCTTCACCCTGTGGGGGGTGACCTTTCTGTTGACGGGGGTTCATTCCTATGTCCGCTGATACCATCCTGGTCCTGGGCGTCAACCACAAGTCCGCCCCTGTCGAGGTGAGGGAACAGCTGGCCTTCAGCGATGACCCCGAGGCGCCCTTCCTTTCCATCAAGGCCATCCCCGAGTGCAGCGAATTCTGCTTTCTCTCCACCTGCAACCGGGTCGAGGTCATCTTCACCACCAGCAACCGGCACCAGTGTGTCGCTGCCATCAAAAAGGCCCTGTTTGCCAAAAGCAAGGTCAGGGATGATGAGATCGACCGCTTCATCTATCTGCACAGCGGCGCCGATGCGGTCACCCACCTCTACCGGGTGGCGGCCAGTCTCGACTCCATGGTGGTTGGAGAACCGCAGATCCTTGGCCAGCTGAAGGAGGCCTACCGCAAATCATCGGAACGGGAGGGCACCGGCGTCATTTTAAACCGCCTGCTCCACAAGGCCTTTTCGGTGGCCAAGCGGATCCGCACCGAAACCAATATCGGCGGCAGCGCGGTTTCCATCAGCTATGCGGCGGTGGAACTGGCGAAAAAGATCTTCGGCTCCCTCAAGGGCAAGAAGGTGCTCCTGGTCGGTGCCGGCGAGATGGCGGAACTGGCGGCGGAACACCTGATCAACCAGGGCATCTCCGAGGTGATCGTCGCCAATCGCACCCTGGAGCGGGCGGTCAAACTGGCCAAGCGCTTCAACGGCAAGGCGGTGGGGCTGCCGGAACTGCACGCCCAGATGGAACTGGTGGACATCATGGTCAGCTCCACCGGCGCCAGCGGCCTCATCCTCCATCAGGAGGACGTCAAGCCGATCATGAAGCAGCGCAAAAATCGGCCGCTCTTTCTCATCGACATCGCCGTCCCCCGGGATCTCGACCCCCGCCTCAACGACCTCGACAACGTCTATCTCTACGACGTGGACGACCTCAGCCAGGTGGTCGAGGTCAACAAGGCGGAACGCGAGCAGGAGGCGCTGCGGGCCGAACGGATCGTCACCGAGGAGACCATCAAATTTCTCCAGTGGCTGGAGGACATGCAGCTCACCCCCACCATCGCCGCCCTCCGCCGCAAGGCCGACCTGATCGTCCGGGCGGAAATGGAAAAAACCCTGGCCCACACCACTTTGAACGCCAACGACATCAAATCCATCGAAAAAATGACCGGCGCCATCATCAACAAACTGCTGCACGACCCCATTCTCTTTCTCAAACAGAACCACGCAACGGTCGACAAACGGGTCAAACTCGATTTCACCCGCAAATTCTTCGGCCTGGATCTGGAAAGCAAGGAGTAACTCCGCTTCGTCTCCCCGACAAAGCTTTTCTTGACAACCAAAGTCGCCGATGCTATTTTGCAAAATTCATTTTTCGATGTTTATTTTTTGGGCGGGAAACAGCGCTTGCTTGCCAGCCTGCACGAACGAACCCGTGTGAGTCGTCAGCAACCCCGTCCTTACCGACAAGCCGCCAGCAACACGGCAGATACATTCTCCAAGGAAAATCGTCATGAGTAAACGTACCTTTCAGCCCGGCAACACCACCCGCAGTCGCACCCATGGCTTTCGCGCCCGCATGAAAACCAAAAACGGCCGTGCCGTTATCAACCGCCGCCGCGCCAAAGGCCGCGTTCGTCTTTCCGCATAACCTTGCAGAACTGTGCCGGGCACAACCGGGGCAAAACAACTGGGACTGCCCAAGACAGCACTGCTCAGCAAGCCTGGGGAGTTTCAGACTGTTTACCGGCAGGGACGGCGGTTGCGGGGAAAGGAATTCAGTGTCATCGTTCTGCCGAACGGCTTATCAACCAGCCGTCTGGGTATCAGTGTGCATGGGGTCAAACGAGCGGTTCGGCGTAACAGAATAAAGCGCATCATCCGTGAATTTTATCGTGTTCACCGACAATTCATAACTCCCCCATCAGACGTTGTCATCGCTGTCCGCCGCAATTTTTCCCTTGCATCTCCCCGGGAGGTGACGGAAAGCATTGCCCCGTTGCTTAACCTGCCTCTCCGGCCCTGATTCGAGTCCGGCTCCCTTTTGTCCCTGATGACCGGTTTCCGGTCATCAGGTCGCAGGGTCTTGGTGAACAGATCGACATGAAAACGCTGCTGCTGCTCCTCATCCGCGGCTATCAGAGGGCCGTCTCTCCCGCGCTGCCGCCCGCATGCCGTTTTACCCCCACCTGTTCCCAGTACGCCATGGAGGCCATCAGCCACCATGGCGCCTGCAAAGGCCTGCTGCTGGCAGTTGGCCGCATCCTGCGCTGTCACCCCTTCTGCGGGGGCGGCTATGATCCCGTAAAAAAACCATAAGGAAAAAAACATGGAGACCAAGAGAGCTTTTCTCGCCATTGTGCTGTCTCTCCTCATCCTGTTCGGCTATCAATACTTCTTTCTCCCGCCGCAACAACCGGCCATGGTCACCGAACCGCAGGAAAAGGCCCTGCCGGAACAAGCAGCACCGCAACCGGCCTCGCCGTCTACCGCCCCGGTCCTGTCCGCAGCCGCAGCCGGGCCGGCCATGACCGAGCCACCGGCCCGGGAGGGTCGTCAGATCGCCATTACCACCCCGCTTTACTCGGCGACGGTTTCTGAAACCGGTGGCGGCATCACCAGCTTCAAACTGAACAAGTATCGGGAAAGTCTGGCTGAGGATTCCGACGCCAAGGAACTGGTCACCACCTCGGCTCCCCGCCAGCTTCCCCTCTTCTTCTCCTGGGGCGAGGAGCCGGAACATGCTGCCGTGCCGGTCTTTGAGGCGAATCGCGCAAACGTCCGGGTCAGCGGCGCGGATACTGCCCTGACCATGCACCACCGTTTTCCCTCCGGCCTTGAAATAACCAGGACCCTGCACTTTTCCGAAAACGACTACCTGATCCGGCTGACGGTCGATGTCCGCAACACCTCCGCCGAACACCAGCTGCAGGGCGCCCCCTACCTGGCCATGACCAATCAGCTTCCCTCCGGCGACGACACGAACACCTTTGTTTTCCACGGCCCGGCCCTCTACCAGGACGGGGTGCTGGAGGAACTCAAGCCCGACGACCTGAAAAAGGGCGGACAGACCCGCACCGGCGCACTGGACTGGGTGGCCTATGAAGACACCTACTTTATGACCGGCATCATCCCGGATGCCGACGGCCCCGCCACCGTCCATTTCTCCCTGGCCGCCGACAATGCCCTCGCCACCGTGCTGGCCGGTGACACGGTGACCCTGCCGCCCGGCGGGGAGAAACGCTACACCTACACCGCCTATTTCGGCCCAAAGGAACACAAAACCCTGAAAGAGGTCGGCCACAATCTCGAAAAGATCATCAATTTCGGCTGGTTCGACGTACTGGCCAAGCCGATGCTCCATCTGCTCAACTTCCTCTACACCTTTGTTCACAACTACGGGGTGGCCATCATTCTGGTCACGGTAATCATCAAGGCCCTGTTCTGGCCCATCGCCCACAAAGGCATGAAATCGATGAAAACCCTGCAGAAACTCCAGCCGAAAATGGCCAAGCTCCGGGAAAAATACGGCAACGACAAGGAACGGCTCAACCGGGAAATGATACAGCTCTACCAGACCTACAAGGTCAACCCCATGGGCGGCTGCCTGCCGATGCTTTTGCAGATCCCGGTCTTTTTCGCCCTCTACAAGGTCCTGCTGCAGACCATCGAACTGCGGCACGCCCCCTTCATGCTGTGGATCACCGATCTCTCCGCCCCGGACCGGCTGCCCATCGGTTTCGACATTCCGATGCTGGGCGGCATTCCTGTCCTGACTCTGCTGATGGGTGCCTCGATGTTTATCCAGCAGAAAATGACGCCCACCACCGGCGATCCGACCCAGGCAAAAATCATGATGTTTCTGCCGGTGGTCTTTACCTTCATGTTTCTCAACTTTGCCTCGGGACTGGTTCTTTACTGGTTTGTCAACAACCTGCTGTCCATCGCCCAGCAATACGTCATCAATCGCGGGGACTGACCGCCGTCCCCGGACGATACCGTTACCATTCTGGAGAACCGAATGTCCATCAAACTTGAATTCAAAGGCGCTGACATCGACGAGGCCATCAGCCAGGCCTGCAGGAAGCTGAACGTTCCCCGGGAAGAGCTTGACATTGAAATCGTCTCCACCGGTTCGTCCGGTATCTTCGGTCTTTGCAAAAAGCAGGCGGTGATCCGGGCCGCCAGAAAACCAGCCGATACCCTCCGGCCAGCCGGGCAGACCGCCGCGGCCGAGCCCGAACCGGAAACAACGGTGCCGGCGCCGTCTGCCGCACCTCCGGTTGTTCCGCCGGCGGCAGAAAAAAAACATGAGCAGGCCGCAAGCAGCCAACCGCCCCGTCGCGAGCGGCAGGCCGCCCGGGAAGGGAAAAAAGCCGAGGCGCCGCCCCCGACCCCACCACGGCCGCCGGCGCCCCTGACTCCGGAAATTCTCGGCCAGATCAAAACCGACCTCGAACAGCTGCTTACCCTCATGGGCTTTGCCTCCACCGTCGAGGTGGAGGAACGCAACAACAAGGCCCATGCCGTTATCAGCGGAGAGCATCTCGAAACCTTGACCGGCAATGACGGCCAGGCCCTGGACAGTCTTCAGTACCTGATGCGCAAGATCATTGCCCGGAAGTTTCCGGACAAGGTCCATTTTGCCATCGATGCCGGAGAATTCCGGGAAAAACGGAAAATCGAACTCCAGGAACTGGCCCTGAAACTGGCGACCGAAGTCAAGGAAACGGAAAAAACCAAAACAACGCCGCCGTTAAACCCGGCAGAGCGGCGGGTTGTCCACCTGACTCTCCAGGATGACAAGGGCATCCGCAGCCGCAGCGTCGGTGACGGTCTTTTCAAAAAGATCATCATCCATCTCCCGGGCAAGGGTCGGTCCCGGCCGTCCGCAGCGAGGAGAAAAGGGCAGAAAAATTGACAAACCCCGGCTGATAGCCGATAATGGTGGCGACACTGCCCCCTTTTTCCCCACCTGCTCCGGCAATGGGACGAGGACGGCCCGGATCGTCACCCATGAACATATTCTGCCGCCATGGCCGACACCAGCATCGACATTTCCGCCCAACCAGGTGTTGAGGCAACAATCGCCGCCATCGCCACCCCGCCCGGGCCCGGCGGCATCGGTATCATCCGCATCAGCGGCAGCGCCTCACTGACCATTCTTACCGCCATCTTTGCACCGGCCGGCAAGGCGCACACCCTGGTCAGCCACCGTCTCACCTATGGCTGGATCAGAGACCCAGCCAGTGGCCGCACCATCGACGAGGTGTTCGTTGTCTTCATGCGCGGTCCGCGCACCTACACCCGGGAAGACGTGGTGGAAATCCACTGCCACGGCAGCTTCCTGGTCTTGCAGCAAATCCTTTCCCTGGTCGTCGCCCGCGGCGCCGTCCTCGCCGCTCCCGGCGAATTCACCAAGCGCGCCTTTCTCAATGGCCGCATCGACCTCACCCAGGCGGAGGCGGTCATCGATCTCCTGCAGGCCAAAACCGGCGAGGGGCTGGAGATGGCCATGTCCCAGCTCCAGGGCCGGATGGGCGAGGCGGTCGGCGCCATCCGCGCCGCCCTGATCGGCCTGCGGGCCATCATCGAGGTCGCCATCGATTTTCCGGAGGATGACGAGGAAATCATCATGGCCGACACCATGGGCCCACGCCTGACAGAAGAGGTTATCGCCCCCCTGCGCGAGATGATCCGTTTTTCCGGTCAGGGAAAAATTCTGCGGGACGGCATCTCGGTCATCATCCTCGGCCAACCCAATGTCGGCAAGTCAAGCCTGCTCAACGCCCTGCTCAAGGAGGAACGGGCAATCGTCACCGCTCTGCCGGGCACGACCCGCGACACCATCGAGGAGATGCTCGACATCAGGGGCATTCCGGTGCGCATCGTCGACACCGCGGGCATTCGCGACAACGCGGAGGAGATCGAGGAAATCGGCATCGAGCGGGCGCGGCGCAAGCTGGCGGAGGCGGATGTCGTGCTGCTGCTGGTGGATGGCACCCGGCCACCCCAGGAAGGCGACATCCGGCTGCATGAGTCGATCAGCCAGAAAAAAAAGCTGCTGCTGATCAACAAAACCGATCTCGCCACCCCGGACATAACCCACTTTACCCGGGCCTTTCCCGATACCCCGCCGGTGGCCATCTCCGCCCGCACCCACGCCGGCATTCCTGCCCTGGAGGAGAATCTCTTTCACCTCGTCACCGGCGGCTCGGGCTGGGATCCGGGCCACAGATGCATCCCCAACCTGCGTCACCGCACCGCCCTGGAAAAGGCTCTCCTTGCCTGCGACAACGTCGCGGCCGGACTGGCCGCCGGTCTCTCCCCGGACCTGCTGGCCATTGACCTGCAGGCCGCCCTTGATCATCTGGGCGACATCATCGGCGAAACAACGACGGAAGACATCCTGGACGTGATCTTTGAACAATTCTGCATAGGGAAATGAGGCATGAGGCCGAGACAAGAGAACAGCAGCGCCTTGGACCAGCAGATCAACTTCCTGCGAAAGATTCCCTTTTTCCAGGATTTTGACGACCATGAACTGAAGCAGCTGCTGGCGGTGAGCCGCTGGCTCAAGGTGCCGGTCGGCACCCTGATCATCAAGGAAGACACCCTGGAAAAGGTTTTCTACATCCTGGTCAAAGGGACGGTTTCGGTGTTCATCACCACCGAAGGCGGCGGCACGGTGGAGCTGACCAAACTCACCACCGGCGCCACCTTCGGGGAAATGGCCCTGGTTGGTGAAACACGCCGGACCGCCGGGGTAAAAACGACCTCCGAGTCCTACATCCTCATGGTCGAACCGGATATCCTCAATCAGGCCTCGGTCTTTTTGCAGCTCAAATTCTATCGCCGTTTCTGCGAGATTCTCGTCACCCGCCTTATTGCCGCGAACAAACGCATGAGCGATCTCTCCACCACCAGCGCCAGCGAACAGCGGGCGACACCCAAAACGGCCGGCCCGCTCACAGCCCGGGAAGCCAGCGGACCGCGACCATCATCTCCCCCGCCACCGGCCGCCGCCCCACGCCCGCAAACGGCAAAAGCACCCCCGGCCCGCACCGACCGGGAAACCGACCTCGCCGGCCTGCCCCCGGCGCCGAAACCGCAAACCGTTGCCAAAGGCAAAATGCAGCGGCGCATTCTGGGTAATCCCGATCTGGCGATCAATCCGGCGGTGGCAGCTCGACTGTCGTCATTTCTGGTGGGCGACTGTGACGACACCCGACGTTTTGCCGACCTGATCTCCGCAGACCCGATGCTGGCCGCCAAGGTAATCCAGCAGGCCAACTCCTCCTTTTTCCGGCGGACGATGACGGTCAACTCCGTGCCCCATGCCATGGTCACCATGGGAATCAAACATCTGCAGGAGGTGGTGGCAACGGAAATCATGAAGGTGGCGGCCGAGGAGGCGTTATTCGGCGGTTTCTCGCAGCTGGCCGACTCCTTCTGGCTCCATTCGGTGGCAGTGGGCCGCATTGCCGAGATCCTCCGGGATGCGGCCCGCATCAATATTTCGGAAGATGTCTATCTAGCCGGGCTGTTTCACGACCTCGGCAAACTGGCCATCGACCGCCAGGAACCGAACTTCTACCCCCAGCTCCTCCGGCCCGATTTCCTCAAGGCCGGCATCTGCCAGGCGGAACAGGACCATGTCGGCATCGATCATGGCCAGGCCGGGTACTGGCTCGGGGAAAAAATGGGGCTGCCCAAACCCTACCTCGACGTCATGCTCTTCCACCACACCCCGGAAAAGGCGCGGGGAAACATCCTGCTC
>CAZUZJ010000047.1:0-12660 GCA_964624225.1 uncultured Desulfobulbia bacterium
CAGGTCATAGAGGGCGGAAACCTCCTGGCCGACCCGGTATCGGAGGCTGATCTGATCGATATCCTGGGAACGGAAATAGCCGGGGAAGAGGATGTCCCGGCACCGTTCGAGGATGTCGATGGCCCGTTCCCGGGAGGGCAGCGGATCGGTGTTGATGTGCTCGAAACATTCCGCTGTCTGGCAGGAATCGACCAGCTGATCAACGATGCCGGGCAGCATGGACCGGAACTCGTGGCTGGTGATGCGGTCATCGGCGCAGGTGCCTTCCTGGGGAGTGGTGGTGGGGACGGTGATGGTCATGGTGTCCTGTGCCGGCAGTCGCTGCTGCCGTGCTGGTCGGGTTGGTTGCAAAGAGGTCCGGGACCTACGGCCGGGACCATCAATCTTCTTGGTTTTTTCTGACTTTTCCGTCAAAATAACAGCAGATGGCATGAAAAACAAGCAGCCAGGGCGACAAACCGTGAATGTTCTTTCCTTTCACCTCTGCATCGAGAGCCGCAATAACCGGGTGGCCACCGTCGACTCCCCATCCGCCGATGATCTCGCTGCCATGGCCCGGGCCGACGCCATCATTCTGCCCCAGGCCTGCCGGTATAATTTGTATGCCGCGGCCCGCCGCCTCTGTCCCAATGTCTTTCCCGATTATGACGTCTTTTTCGCGTATCCGGGCAAAACCGGCCAGGCCGTCCTCTTCCGGGAAATGGAAGTGCCCCATCCCCGGAGCGT
Source organism: uncultured Desulfobulbia bacterium (assembly GCA_964624225.1). Lineage (GTDB taxonomy): Bacteria > Desulfobacterota > Desulfobulbia > Desulfobulbales > SURF-16 > DB1. Next base: position 727 of record CAZUZJ010000047.1, read on the forward strand.
GACCTGTGGCCGGATCGAGGAGATACACGCCGCTGCCCTGCCCTTTGCCTATCCCTTTGTCTTCAAGTCCGCCTGGGGCGGCGAAGGGAACGGCGTTTTTCCGGTGGCCGACGAGGAGGAGCTGCGCCGCTGCCTTGCCAGGGGGAGCCAGTGGCAGGAGCGCGGCCGGCCTGGCGTGGTTCTCCAGGAATATATCCCGACCAATGGCCGCAGTCTGCGGGTGGTGGTCATTGCCGATGACTATTACCCCTACTGGCGGACGGCGGCCGGTGACGCATTCTATACCAATCTGGCCAAAGGGGCGCAAATAGACCGCGATTCCTTTCCGGCTCTTCAGGAAAAGGCGGTGACCGCGACAAAGGATTTCTGCCGAAGAACGCGGATCAATCTCGCCGGCTTTGATTTTCTTTTCGACATGCGACAACCCGATCCTGTCCCGCTTTTCCTGGAGATCAATTTCTGTTTTCGCTGCAAGGGACTTGGCGGGGTGGATGACTATCATCGTCTCCTGGAAAAGGGAGTCCGCGCCTGGCTGAATCGGATCGCCGGTCAACAGCCGTCATTGCCGCTTGACATTGCCGGGAAAAAGGACGTTCAATAGAGATACATTGTCACCCGGAGACCGCGCGAAACCTCTCTCCGGAAGGGAGGCAGCCAGAGGGCTGTCCTGACCCGCGCTCAACATGCACGATAACATCCATGCCGATTCGCACCTCGCTGCAATACGCCATGGCCGGCGCCCTGTTTGCCATGCTGCTCCATTGGCTGTTGTCCTCCGTTTTGGGAGAGGGACAGCATCAGACCCTTTCCGCCATCGAGGTGGCGATCTGGACCGTGGCGGCCGCAATCATGGGTCTGCTCAAGGAGCGCTGGGACAGAAAAACGGCTGAACTCGAACGGGCCAACGCCGAACTTCATCTGGAGATGGAGGAGCGGCGCAAGGCGGAGCACAGCCTGCGGGAGCGGGAGGAGCTGTTCAGTGACCTCTTTGACAACTCCCGTGATCTGATTCAGAGCATCTCACCGGACGGCCGGGTTATCTATGCCAACCGGACCTGGCGGGAAACCCTTGGTTTCGGACTCAGGGAGATCAGCGGCCATTCCATGTTCGATATCATCCACCCGGACTATCACGACCACTGCAAAGAGCGGTTCAAGGTCCTGCTCGCCGGGGAAAAAGTCGCTGCCTTTGAGACGGAATTCGTCAGCCGGGACGGAACCCGCATCCTGGTGGAGGGCAAGTGTAACTGCAAGTTCATCGACGGCAGACCGGTGGCGATCCGCAGTATTTTCCGCGATATCACCGATCGGCGCAAGCTGGAGGCCGAATTGCTGAAGGCGCAGAAACTGGAGGCCGTTGGTCTGCTGGCCGGAGGCATCGCCCATGATTTCAACAACCTGCTCACCGGTCTGCTTGGCGTCTTCACCCTGATGAAGGCGTCGTTGCCTCCGGGCAGCGAACAGGGCGGTATCATCGAAGAGGCCCGGCAAACCTGTCTGCAGGGTCGGGAGCTGACCGCCAAGTTTCTCACCTTTGCCGAGGGCGGAGCGCCGCGCAAAAAGTGCACCGCCATGCAGGAGCTGGTGGAAAGATCGGTGGAAACCGCGCTGCGCGGCGCCCGCATCGAGGCATCGTTTTCCTTTGCCGATGATCTGGTTCAGGCCTTCATCGATCCGGATCAGGTTCAGCAGGTCATCAACAATATCGTCATGAATGCCAGGGAAGCGATGGAGGAAGAAGGTGTCCTCTCCGCGGTGGCGGACACTGTGACCATGACCGAGGAAAACGGTCTCGATCTGGCGCCTGGGCTTTATCTGCGGCTTTCCATCATTGATCAGGGCCGGGGCATTGCCCCGGAAAATCTGCCGAAAATCTTTGATCCCTATTTCACCACCAAACGGATGGCCAATCAGCGGGGCATCGGATTTGGACTGACCATCTGCTATTCCATTCTGCGCCGGCACGGCGGCGCTATCACCGTGGAGCCGGGCGCCGAACGGGGCACGGTCTTTCATCTCTATCTGCCGGCCTGCTGCTGAGTGGTGCGGACAGCTGTCCTGGCCTGGGTGCCGGTTATTTTTCCAGCTGACTCTGGATATAATATTTTTCCGGCTGGTCCGGGATGTAGATGTCGAGGTTGTTGTTCCAGCGGCTGACAAAGTGGCGGCTGAGGAGCACGCGCATGGCATTCTTCAGCTGGATCAGAGTGGTGAAGTGCTTGAGGAAATATTCACCGTAATTGTTGACGGAGATCAGGGCGGACTTCAGGGTCTGCGTCCCCTTGACCGGCTCCTTGTCGAAATTGACGATGACCAGCGCCCTGGTCACCTTTTCCTGGCTGAGCAGCTCGTTTGCCGAGATCTCGGAAAAGGTGACCAGGGGAAAGGTTTTGAGCAGGAGGTCGGCCAGGGTGGTGACATCCGTCAGATGGACATTGAGATAATTCCTGATGAGATGGATACGCGATTCCTTTTGCAGAATGCCGTTGATGACAAGCCACATCAGCAGGTGAAGGGGGTCGGTGTCGCGTTTGATGAGCAGACTCAGATTCTCTTTAAGGGCGTCGGCCTCAATCCGTCCCTGAAAAACGGCATAAAAGGTGGTTTCCTCCTGGCGGCTGACGTGAAAAGTGAGGTCTGCCTGGCACATGACCTGGCGGGACAGGGTGTGGAGATAGGGGATCTTGTCCGGTTTAACGTCGTAGAAACTGAAGAGTTTTTTGCCGAGGATGGAGAGATCGCGATCGGAAATGGCCCGTTCCGTCTCCTCCTGAAAGGATTTGCGCAGCCAGCGCAGCCGGTTGTAGGTGTCGAGCAGATAGGCATGCACCCGGGTGCCGATGGAGAGCAGTTCCTTGTAGTTCCAGCTCTGCAGCAGCATCATCCGTTCATGGTCCGGCGGCAGCAGATCCCATTTGTCCATCAGGGTCAGGGTCGCCTGGAGGTGGTTGTTGTCCTTCTGTGATTTGGCGCCTTCGATGGTTTTGAAAAAGAGACACTCGCGGATGAGATTGTCTTCGTCCGTGATCTTGTTTCTCTGATAAAAGGCGACAAGTTCGCGGGCCAGCAGCAGATAGGGGTCGATCTGGGAGAGGGGCAGACGGGGTTCGGAGGCGGGCAGACGTTCCGGAAAGGTGACCAGGCACTGAATCTTCGTGGAAAAGAGCGGCAGAATGCTGGTCTTGTGTTTGAGCAGCAGCTCCAGGTAGGCGAATTTGATCACCGATTTGAAGGGGCTGTCCAGTGCCTTGTTGAGCTGCCAGAGGCAGGCCCCGAATATTTCCCCTTTCGGAATGTCGGACAGATAGCCGAGATCGACGAAATTGTCGGGATTCAATCCCTTTTGTTTTATGAGTTCGCTGACATAGCTGCGGTATCCCTCATCGCTGAGGCCGGGGGGGATGAGCCACCAGAGCAGCATCTTGCCCGCTACCAGAATATGGGTGCGGAACAGCTCGTCTTTGAGCAGCAGTTTCAGGGCCGATCCGGCCGATTCCTCCTCGGCGGCGGAAGAGAAGCGGTTCTCCCGGGTCTGGTCGATATCCATGAGAAAGAAATAGATCTCAACCCCTCGTTCCAGGGCCCATTTTTCAATTTTTTTACATTTTTCCTGGAGCAGGGCAACACCCTTCGCGCCGAGCTCCTGTTCCCGGATGGAGACCCAGTAGTCGCAATCGGATTTGGCGGACTGGGCGATGCTGCCGATGCTGCCGATGGTTTTGAGGGAATGGATGCACGGCGATCGGGGGTAGGGCGAGGCGCTTTTATAGTTGCGGGCGCTGGAATCGGGAAAGGTCTGGCGGAACAGCTCGTTGTCGACGAATTTGTCCGGCAGAAAGCGGGAGATGCCGAAGGGGCAGGCGGGATCGTTGACATAGCCCGGCAGATCGGGATAATTGCAGTGCAGCAGATAGGGGACGATTCGAAACAGCAGAGTGGCCTTTTCCGGCTGAAAGGTAATCGCCTTGATCTTGCGACAGCGGTTGTAGAGCTGGTATCGTTTTATCCGGTCGTGCATGGCGCGTGCTCCCGAGGTGAGGATCAGGCCGGACGGGAGGGGAGTCCGCTCATGACCGCACGGGTGATGCTGACGGCCTGCACGGTGCGTCCGACGTCGTGGACCCGGAGAATTGCGGCGCCGTTCCAGGTGCAGAGGGCGGAAAGGACGGCCGTAGCCTCGTCCCGCTCGGCGGCCTGCGGCAGGGAGAGAATGGAACCGATGAACGATTTGCGGGAATGACCGACCAGCACCGGACAACCCAGGGTGGTGAAGTGCCGCAAATCGCGAAGAATGGTGAGGTTGTGGTTAGCGCTCTTGCCGAAGCCGATGCCCGGGTCGATGATGATGCGCGACCGGTCGAGTCCCTGGCGTTCCGCCCAGCTGATTCGCTCAGCCAGGGCCGCGCTGATCTCTGCCACCACATCATCGTAATGGGGATTGATCTGCATGTTCCGCGGGGTGCCCTGCATGTGCATGATAATGACCGGCACATCGTGATCGATTGCCACCCGGATCATCTCCGGGTCGTGGGTCAGGCCGCTGACGTCGTTGATGATGTCGGCGCCGGCGGCAATGGCCGCCCGGGCAACGTCCGCCTTGGCGGTGTCGATGGAGAGGGGAATGGTAAAACGTTCCCGGATGGTGCGAATGGCCGGAATGACCCGGTCAAGCTCTTCCTGCAAGCTGACCGGTGGGGCAAAGGGGCGGGTCGATTCGCCGCCGATGTCGATGATATCGGCGCCCGCAGCCACCATGGCCGTCACCCGGTCGAGCAGGCTGCCCATGTCGTTGCACTGACCACCGTCGGAAAAGGAGTCCGGCGTTACATTGATGATCCCCATGACCAGCACCGGGTGACCAGGATCGGGCAGGGGGTGGCGCAATGTGCCGAGCAGTGGTTCGCCCCGGTCCCTGGTCATGCGCCTCCCTGTCCGGGTGATTCGGCGGGCGGGGGGGGTGGTTCTTCGGCAGAGGAGGAAGCGGCTGGCTCTGTCGGCGCGGCGGTGGCGCCCGGAGCGGCGTGGAGTTCGGCTGCCGGTTTTTCCGCTGCTTTCTGGCGCGGTTCCAGACCTTGCCCGGACATGATTTTTTCAATATCCTCGGAGGTCAGGGTTTCCCGCTCCAGTAATTCTCTGGCAATGATCTTCAGGGTTTCGATATTGTCGCCGAGCAGCCTGAAGACCTTGGTGTTGGCCTCATCCACCAGCCGCCGGACAGCGGCGTCGATCTTGATGGCGGTTTCCTCGCTGTAGTCGCGGTGCTGGGCAATCTCCCGGCCGAGGAAGATCTGTTCCTCCTTCTTGCCGAAAGTCATCGGACCCAGTTCGTCACTCATGCCCCATTCGCACACCATCTTGCGCGCCATGGTGGTCGCCCGCTCGATGTCGTTGCCGGAGCCGGTGGTGATCTCACCGAAGACCAGCTCCTCCGCCACCCGGCCGCCGAGGAGGATGCAGAGGGTGTTCAGCAGAAAGGATTTGGCGTGGGTGTACTGTTCCACGGTCGGCAACTGCTGGGTCAGACCCAGGGCGCGGCCACGGGGGATGATGGTGACCTTGTGGACCGGATCGGTGCCGGGCAGCAGCTTGGCAATGAGGGCATGGCCGGCCTCATGAAAGGCGGTGATCTTCTTTTCCTTATCGGTGATGATCATGCTGCGCCGTTCCGCGCCCATCATGACCTTGTCCTTGGCCCGTTCAAGGTCGTTCATGGTGACCTTGTCCTCGTTGGCCCGGGCGGCGAGCAGGGCCGCCTCGTTGACCAGATTCTCCAGATCGGCGCCGGAAAAACCGGGGGTACCGCGGGCAATGACATCCCATTTGACATCAGAAGCAATCGGCACCTTCTTGCCATGTACCTCGAGGATCATTCTGCGGCCGCCGACATCGGGAATCGGCACCACCACCTGCCGGTCAAAGCGGCCCGGTCGCAGCAGGGCCGGATCAAGAACATCGGGCCGGTTGGTGGCGGAGATGATGATGACCCCGTCGTTGGATTCGAAGCCGTCCATCTCGACCAGCAGCTGATTCAAGGTCTGCTCCCGCTCGTCATGCCCGCCACCGAGGCCGGCACCGCGATGGCGGCCCACCGCGTCAATCTCGTCGATGAAGATGATACACGGTGCGTTTTTCTTGCCCTGGGTGAAAAGATCGCGGACCCTGGAGGCGCCGACCCCGACAAACATCTCGACGAAATCAGAGCCGCTGATGGAGAAAAAGGGCACATCGGCTTCGCCGGCAATGGCCTTGGCCAGCAGGGTTTTGCCGGTGCCCGGCGGGCCGGCGAGCAGCACGCCCTTGGGAATGCGGCCGCCGAGCCGGGTGAATTTTTTCGGGTCACGGAGAAAATCGATGATCTCGGACAGCTCCTCTTTGGCCTCGTCGATGCCTGCCACGTCTTTGAAGGTCACCTTGGCGGTGCCGCTTTCCAGGACGCGGTGTTTGCTGCGACCGAAACTCATCGCCTTGCCGCCGCCCATCTGCATCTGGCGCATAAAGAAGATCCAGACGCCAATCAGCAGCAGCATGGGAAACCAGGAAACAAGAATGGTGATGTACCACGGGGTCTCTTCCTTCTGTTTCACCATGATGTTGACCCCGGCCTTGCGCAGCTCGGGAATCAGATCCGTATCCATCGGGGCGATGACACGGAAGTTCTTGCCGCCGCTGTTGCCGATGATCTCGTCACCCTGGATCGTCACCTGACCGATGCTCTCACTCGCCACTGCGTCGAGAAAGTCGGTGTAGCTCATTTCAACAACGCCGGTCTGGGGCTGATTGAACATGTTGAAGAGGAGAATCATCGTCAGGCCGATGACCAGCCACATGGAGAGGTTTTTGTAAAAATTGTTCAAGAAAGAGCTCCTGCATGGTTTTGACGCGAAAGGGGCAAAGGCGTCCAGTCGTCGTTCCGGCTCAACAGTTCCAGGCTGCGAGCGAGGCGCCGCTCCGAGGGGCGGCATTGTCAAGTTGTTACAATAAGAATTTCATCATCAAAAGTCCAGCACATAAGCTCTCCGAGCGCAAAAGGGCAGGAAGAAACGGAAAACTCACCGAAAATACTCCTGGACCGATTTGACCTCCATGGATTGCTCCCGCAGGGTGGCGATGGCCATAGTCATTGATTCGGCCCCGGCGGTGGTGGTGGTGTAGGGCAGATGGTAGTTCAGGGCGGCCCGGCGGATCGTGTAGGAATCTTCGGTGGTCCGGGTACCCCGGGAGGTATTGACGATCCACTGAATCTGCTTGTCCTGGATCTTGTCCAGGATGTGCGGGCGGCCTTCGGAGATCTTGTTGATGCTGGTGCAGGGAACGCCATTGTCGTTGAGAAAGGCGGCGGTGCCGGTCGTCCCCATGATGGCAAAGCCGAGTTCGGCCAGTTGCCGGGCCACCGGCAGGATAACCGGCTTATCGTCGTTGCGGACGCTGAAGAGGACGGTGCCGCTGCGCGGGATGGGCTGGCCGGCGGCCACCTGGGATTTGGCAAAGGCCATTCCCAGCGACATGTCGAGTCCCATGACCTCGCCGGTGGATTTCATCTCCGGCCCGAGCAGGGTATCGACGTTATCGAAGCGGTCGAAGGGGAAAACCGCCTCCTTGACCGCAAAATGGCTGACCTCCACCTCCCTGGTCAGCCCCAGATCGGTCAGTTTCATGCCCAGCATGACCTTGGTCGCCAGTTTAGCCAGCGGTACGCCGGTCGCCTTGCTGACAAAGGGGATGGTCCGTGAGGCGCGCGGGTTGACCTCCAGAATATAAAGGATATTGTCCTTGACCGCATACTGGACGTTCATGAGGCCGATGACCTTCAGCTCCAGGGCCATGGCCCTGGTCGCCTCCTTGATCTGTTCGATCAGGGCCGGGGACAGGCTGTGGGGCGGCAGGACGCAGGCCGAGTCACCGGAATGGATGCCCGCCTCCTCGATGTGTTGCATGATGCCGCCGATAATGGTGGTCTCGCCGTCGGAGATGGCGTCCACGTCGATCTCGATCGCCTCCTTGAGGAACTTGTCGATGAGGATCGGGTGTTCCGAAGAGACATCGATGGCGGTGGTCATGTATTCCCTGAGATTTTTCTCGTTGTAGACGATGCGCATCGCCCGACCGCCCAGCACATAGGAGGGGCGTACCACCACCGGATAACCGATCTCACGGGCGATGCGCAGCGCATCGTCTGCGGTTCGCGCCGTGCCGTTGGCAGGCTGGATGAGATTGAGTTTGTGGAGAAACTTCTGGAACCGCTCCCGGTCTTCAGCCCGGTCGATGGAATCAGGCGAGGTGCCGATGATCGGCACGTTCATCTTGGCTAGCGGCACGGCCAGATTGAGCGGTGTCTGGCCGCCGAACTGGACGATCACCCCTTCCGGTTTTTCTTTTTCGATGATGTGGAGGACATCTTCGCGGGTCAGCGGCTCGAAATAGAGTTTGTCCGAGGTATCGTAATCGGTGGAAACCGTTTCCGGGTTGGAGTTGACCATGATGCTCTCGATGCCCATCTCCCGCAGGGCAAAGGAGGCATGCACGCAGCAGTAGTCGAACTCGATGCCCTGACCGATCCGGTTCGGGCCGCCGCCCAGGATCATGATCTTGCGTTTGTTTGTTTCGCGGGATTCATCCTCGGATTCGTAGGTTGAATAGTAGTAGGGGGTGTACGCCTCAAATTCGGCGGCGCAGGTGTCCACCAGTTTGTAGACCGGTTTCTGTCCCTCCTTTTCCCGCAGCTCCCAGATGTCTTCCTCGCTGGTGCCGGTGAGCCAGGCAATCTGCTTGTCGGAAAAACCAAGCTGTTTGATCTTGCGCAGATAGTCGCAGTCTAGGCCGGAGAAGCCGAACTTCCTGATCTCCTGCTCAATGGCGACGATCTCCTGGAGATTGGTGAGGAACCAGGGATCGATTGCCGTGAGTCGAAAGATGTGGTCGATTTCCATGTCCCGCATCAGCGCCTCGTGCAGGGCGAAGATGCGCTGCGAGTTCGGTACTTTCAGCTTGCGCTCCAGATCGCGCTGATCCATGCCGGCGAGGCTGAACTTGGGACCGGCGCCGAAGCCGGCACAGCCGATCTCCAGGGAGCGGAGTCCCTTTTGAAAGGCCTCTTTGAAGGTGCGGCCGATGGCCATGGTCTCGCCCACCGATTTCATGGCAGTGGTGAGGATATCATCCGCCTCCGGGAATTTTTCAAAGGTCCACCTGGGAATCTTCACCACGCAGTAATCGATGGTCGGCTCAAAGGAGGCGTAGGTCTCCTTGGTGATGTCGTTGGGGATCTCGTCAAGGGTATAGCCGACAGCCAGCTTGGCGGCGATCTTGGCGATGGGGAAGCCGGTGGCCTTGGACGCCAGGGCGGAACTGCGCGACACCCTCGGGTTCATCTCGATCACCATCAGTTCACCGTCCACCGGATTGACGGCGAACTGTACGTTCGAGCCGCCGGTTTCCACCCCGATTTCCCTCATGATGGCGATGGCGGCATTGCGCATGATCTGATATTCCCGGTCGGTCAGGGTCTGGGCCGGGGCCACGGTGATGGAGTCGCCGGTGTGCACGCCCATGGCGTCCATGTTTTCGATGGAGCAGATGATGACGACATTGTCCTTTCTGTCCCGCATCACCTCAAGCTCGTATTCCTTCCAGCCGAGCAGGCTGCGTTCCAGCATGACTTCGCTGTTGAGGCTCAGATCCAGGCCCGCGGCGCACAGGGTTTCCAGTTCCTGGCTGTTGTAGGCCACCCCGCCGCCGGTGCCGCCCAGGGTAAAGCTCGGGCGGACGATGATGGGAAAACCGATGGTCTCGGCTGCCGCTCGGGCCTCGGAGAGGGTGTGGACAATGGTGCTTTCCGGCACCTTCAGGCCGATTTTATACATTGCGGCCCGGAAGGAGTCGCGACCTTCCGCCTTTTTGATGACATCGATATTGGCGGCCAGCAGTTCAACGCCATATTTGTCAAGCACGCCCATTTCCGCCACCCGGATAGCGGTGTTGAGGCCGGTCTGGCCGCCCAGGGTGGGCAGCAGGGCATCCGGTCTTTCCCGCTCGATGATTTTAGCCACCATCTCCGGCGTAATAGGTTCGATGTAGGTGCGGTCGGCGATTTCCGGATCGGTCATGATGGTCGCCGGATTGGAGTTGATGAGGATGACCTCGTAGCCCTCTTCCTTGAGGGCCTTGACCGCCTGAGTGCCGGAATAGTCAAACTCGCAGGCCTGACTGATGATGATCGGGCCGGAGCCGATGATGAGAATCTTTTTGATGTCGGTTCGTTTGGGCATATCGTTACTCGCAGAGAGAAAGAGTTGAGTGGTGGTTTATTGTTGCGTCGCGGGTTTGGTTTCCGATCAGGCGCGCATCGACTCGATGAAGCGGTCAAAGAGATAGAGCGAATCGTGCGGGCCGGGGGCGTTTTCCGGATGGTACTGGACGGAAAATGCCGGGAATTTCTTGTGGCGCATCCCCTCAACACTGGAATCGTTGAGATTGATATGGGTCAGCTCCACCTCGCTTTTGTCGAGGCTGTTCATGTCCACGCAGAAACCGTGGTTCTGGGAGGTGATTTCAATCTTGCCGGTGAGCAGATCCTTGACCGGCTGATTGGCGCCGCGATGGCCGAACTTGAGCTTGTAGGTCGAACCGCCGTAGGCGAGGCCGAGAATCTGATGGCCGAGGCAGATGCCGAAAACCGGTTTTTTGCCGAGCAGCTCCCGGATGTTCTCGACCACCCCGCGGATACCGGCCGGATCGCCGGGGCCGTTGGAGAGGAAGATGCCGTCCGGATTCATGGCCAGGATCTCCCTGGCTGAGGTGGTGGCCGGCACAACCTGCACCGAGCAGTTTCGTTCGGCGAGCAGGCGAAGTTGATTGTATTTGAGTCCGAAATCAAAGGCGACAACCTTGAACTGTCCGGGGCCGGATGCGGAAAAATGGGAGCCAGGCCGCGGCTGATCGCCGGACCAGCCGTATGGCTCGGTGCAGGTGACCTCCTGGACCAGGTCACGACCGATGAGACCAGGGGAGTTTTTCGCCTTGGCGATCAACGACTGTGGGTCAAGATCCTCGGTGGAAACAATACCTTTCAGCGCCCCGGCCACCCGGATGTGCCGAGTCAGGGCGCGGGTATCGATGCCCTGGACGCCGAGAACCCCGTATTTTTTCAGGAACTGGGCGAGGGTGGCAGTGGAACGGAAGTTGCTCGGACGATTCTGGTACTCCTTGACAAGAAAGGCCTCGACATGGATGCGGTAGGATTCCATGTCCTCGTCGTTGACTCCGTAGTTGCCGATCAGTGGATAGGTCATGGTGACGATCTGCCCTTTGTAAGATGGATCGGTCAGGACTTCCTGGTAACCGGACATGCCGGTGTTGAAAACGATTTCCCCGGTGGTTTCTCCCGGCCCGGTGAAGGATTCACCTTCAAATACAGTGCCGTCTTCAAGTGCAATCAATGCTTTCATATCGGTTTATCCTTTAGGATGATGGTGTCATGTGCTTGCCGGCACTGTAAGACCGTTCCGGGCGCCCACCGAACACGATGAACGGGTTTCTGTCAATGTCGCCGAAGGCGGCATGGCGGAAAAGCTCTGGGGCTGGGGCGATATCAGGTCGGCCGACGGTAAAAAAATATAGAGGGTATCCAGGGTATAAAGCAGCGGACCAGAGATTGTGAAAATCGCGTTGCTCAAGAACCGGACATCCCTTTTGTGTCGTGGTAAAAATGAAGAAAAAATCATCATATTAGAACTGGAATTTGTTTCGTCGTCAAGGGAAATTCAGTGGAGAGGCAATATTCCGCGTTTTGTGTTTGACTGCTTATAATGATGTGCGATGGAGTGTGAATCTCAGCTGGAACATTGGTTGGGCCGGAGCAGGTTTTTGGTGCGGTGGTTTGTCTTTTTTCTCAATAAAAACGGGCAGTAGCGCGATTTTGTTATGGGCGGGTCAAAA
>CAZUZJ010000048.1:0-12624 GCA_964624225.1 uncultured Desulfobulbia bacterium
AAGATATCATTAACCTGAAGGAGTTGTCCCCATGGCCCAACAGATTCTCATCATCGGCCTCGGCCAGTTCGGCATGTCCCTGGCCCGCACCCTGTCCGACAAAGGAGCCGAAATTCTTGCCGTTGACCGGAGAAAAAACCTGGTGGACGAGGCAGCCGCCTTTGTCACCGAGGCCATTGCCGTCGACGCCACCGACGAGGCGGAGCTGTCCCGCCTGCAACCCGGCCGCCGTGACGCAGTGGTCTGCGCCATCGGCGACGACTCCCGGGAGGCGTCGATCATCTGCACCGCCCTGCTCAAGCAGATGGGCGCGCCATGGATCATCGCCCGGGCCAACACCGCCACCCATCAGCGCATCCTGCAACTGGTCGGCGCCCATCTGGTCGTCAATCCCGAACAGGAATTCGGCCAGCGTTTCGCCAATCGTCTCATCAACCGGCATATCATCGCCGACATGCCGCTGAGCGATGATCTGCACCTTACCGAGATCAGCATCCTGCCGGCCATGGTCGGCAAGACCCTGGTTGACCTCTCCCTGCCGAAACGCTTCGGGATCATGGTGGTTGCCATCCGCCGCGGCACCCCGCGCCGAGTCTTGCAGCCCTCGCCCCATGAACCCCTGCAGGTGAATGACAACCTGATCATCGTCTCCAGCGAATCCGCCCTTGCCTCGATGACCGGGAGATCCTGATATGCGTCTTGGACACGCCATTCGCCAGGGGGCCTGGCTGCTGATCGGACTCAATCTGCTTATGGCCCTTGGCGCCATGGGTATTCTCCTGCGCATGGCCCCGGCAATCGCCGTCATCATCGACCGCAACGAAAAATCGCTCCAGGCGTGCGAAGACATGCTGGCCGCCCTCGCTCTGTCACCCGGCATGGCTGTCGACGAAGCGGGAAAAATCGCCTTTGCCGATGCCTTGGCCCGCGCGCAAAACAATGTGACCGAGGCTGAAGAACCGCTGGTTCTGGCGGAAATCGCCCAAAACCGGCAGGCCGCCTTGCAGGGGGACCGGCAGGCACGGGAAAAAACGGTTACGGCCATTGCCAGGTTGGGCAGGGTGAACCGCACCGCCATGGTTGTCGCGGATAACCACGCCCGGCAGTTGGGGCAGGCCGGGGTCTGGGGGGTGGTGTTCATGGCGCTCGCCATCTTCACGGTGGGCCTGATCCTGATCCGCCATCTCAACCGGCAGGTCATCAGACCGCTTGAGGAAATCCATGCGGTTATCGCGGCCCAGCGCAATCGGGAAGGCATACGGCGCTGCTCCGGGGTCGATCTTCCCCCGGAGATCCGCTCGATGTTTAACGGTATCAACGAAATTCTCGACCGTTGCCAGCCAACGCTTTCCGGACAGCACCCTGGTCCCGGCAACGGCTCACGAGACGGACTTTCCGAAGATTAAAAAAAAGTTGCCCTGAAAATCGTAATGATATTTTCCAAAAAAAATGTTACTTTTGATTGCAGACAGCACCCCCCATTGTGAGTGCCGTCTCAGTCTTGCCATCCTCCTCTTCCCGGAACAGATCGTTCATTTTCCCCAAAAACACTGCTCGACAGATCCCCTATGATGACATTAATCGGCATTGCGGTGGTATTTTTCGCGGTTGTCGGCGGCTATCTCATGGGCCATGGCAATCTCAGCGTTCTTTTCCAGCCGGCCGAAGTGGTGATCATTTTGGCGCAGCCATCGGTTCCCTGCTGATCGCCTCACCAGGCAGAATCGTGCAGGCGGTCATCAAAGACATCACCCGCGTCTTTGCCGACCACAAGCTCGGCAAGGAGCATTATCTCGAACTGTTACTGCTCTTCAACGCCCTCTTTTACAAAATCAAAAAAGACGGGCTCATCGCGGTGGAGACGGATGTCGACAATTACCAAAAAAGTCCGCTTTTTCAGAAATACCCGAACATCATGCTCAAAGACGAGGAAGCCGCCAATTTTATCTGCGACACCATTCGCGTCATGATCACCGCCAACTATCCGCCCCACGAGGTGGAAGCCCTGATGGATATCGACCTGGAGACAACCAGCCATGAACGGATGGTGCCCGCCCACATGATCACGAAGATTGCCGACTCGCTGCCCGGCCTCGGCATCGTCGCCGCGGTGCTGGGTGTTGTTCTCACCATGGGTAAGATTTCCGAACCGCCGGAGGTTCTTGGTCACCATATCGGCGCGGCCCTGGTCGGGACCTTTCTCGGCATCCTTGCCAGTTATGGTTTTGTCGGCCCAATGGCGACCAATCTGGAGCACAAGGCCAAGCATCGGGAGATCTACATGAATGTTTTAAAAACCACCCTGCTGGCCGCTTACAGCTCAGGCTTCATGGCCCAGTATGCCGTTGAAGCAGGCAGAAGATCCATTCCCCTTGAAGAAAGGCCCTCGTTCGCCGAAACGGATATCGCGATCAAGAAATGGAAAACAAAACCCTGATCATCATCAAAAAAAAGAAGAAGGGAGAGGGGGGCGGTCACCATGGCGGCAGCTGGAAGGTTGCCTATGCCGACTTCGTCACCGCAATGATGGCCTTTTTTCTACTGATGTGGCTGCTCAGCACCGCCTCCCAGAACACCAAAGAACAAATCTCCTATTATTTCAAGAACTTCAGCATATTTCAGGAGGGCAGTGGCGCGGCCCCGCAGACGCTGCTCTCCCCCCAGAACAGTTCACCGGAGATCACCGTCACCCCCACTCCACTCGCCAGCGGCGACCCAGCGGTGGAGGAGATCGACACGTTGCAGGAATTGCTCGAAAAGGAGATCGAGGAAAAACTGGCCGATGTCAAGGATCAGATTGTCATCAGCAGGTTTCAGGGCGGTGTGAAGGTCGATATCATGGACAAAAGCAACGCTCCCATGTTCCCGAGCGGCAGCACCGAGCTCACCGCAAGCGGCAGGAGAATTATCGGGGTCATCGCCGAGCATCTGAAAACAAAAAAAAATCTCCTGGAAATCGAAGGACACACAGACGCCGTCAGTTACAGCACCAAGCAGTTCAGCAACTGGGAACTGTCAACGTCCCGCGCCTCGTCAGCCCGCATCGAACTGGAAAAACACGGCATCGATCCGAAGCGGCTCATCCGCGTTTCCGGTTATGCGGCCACCGAGCCGATCATCAAGGCCAACCCCTACGATCCGCGCAACCGCAGAATCAGCATCCGCCTCTACCCCTAGCGCGTCCCGGACACACCATCCCTGCCCACATCCTTGTTATTTTTTTTTACACCCCAGGGAACCTTTTTCTTCTTTCCGGCGTTTGACTCATAAAAGCTCTCTGAAACGACAAGAAGCACCGCGATTGCCTCCAACGGCATGCCCGTCTCCCTGGCCAGCGGCTTTGTCGACCAGATAACCATGACTGCCATCCGGGAGTAAGCGGGATGAAGCGGTCTTTCGCTTGCGTACCAAAATCCCGGGGAAGGAAGAACGGGGGTCCTTCCTTCCCCGGGACCGGTCGCAGGCCGGAAGATGAGTGGGCGATCAGTTAAAATCGCCCACCGTGATATCCCGGGTGGCGTTTTCCTTCCATGCGCCCCAGTTTTCCTCCTGGAACGCATCGCCGCGCGAGAGGTTGACCTTCCACTGCCAGGTGGCGGGATCAAGGGCGGCGATGTCATCACGACCGTCGCCGTTATAATCGCCTTGCCGAACCGTGGTGCAGGTTGCATCCCATTTTTCCCACTGCGTCGTCACAAATGCGCTGCCGGTTGACAGGCCAACCATAACCTTGCCGGCAGCGTCGCGGGTAAAGAGATCGGCCCGGCCATCGCCGTCAAAGTCGCCGGACAGGGTGTCGTTCCACACCGTGCCGGCGGACCATTTGCCCCAATTGAGCTGCGGGGCGAAACGGAACTGGGCCAGATCGACTCCGTAGTTCTCGGTCAAACTGACAAAGATATTGCCGGTGCTGCTGTTGCGGGCCGAGATATCGGCCATGCCGTCGCCGTTGAAATCACCGGCAATGACATCGACCATGGCCGCCCCGGCCGGCCAGGTGCCCCATTTGGCGCTCTGAAAGCTGTTGCGGCCGGCTGAATAGGCAATCACCCACCAGGCCGCGCCCCCGGTTTTCGGATCGATCTGCAGGCCGATGATGTCATCGCTGCCATCACCGGTGCAGTCGGCGCTCCGCACCGCCGGCCACTGAGAGGTGGTACTGAAGCTGCCGATCTGGCTGGCCTTGAAAGAGGTGCCGTCGGACAACAGGGCGGTCCACTTGCCGTTGTCGGAACGGCGGCCGACGATATCGTCGAAGCCGTCGCCGTTGAAGTCACCGGTCATGACATCAAGCCAGGTAAAGCGGCTATCCACCTGCCAGCGGCCCCAGCTCTGCGCCGTCCCGAAACCGCCGACACCGTCGGAGAGGGCGACATCCCACCAGCCGGTTGCCGCATTGCGCCGGGCGACATCGTCATGACCGTCGCCATTGAAATCGCCCACCACCATCCGTTCCCACACCTGACTGGTCGTCGACCAGGTCGCCCATTTGGCGGTGGCAAACTTCGTACCGCCGGACAGGGCGACATAGACGCCGCCGGCCAGTGGATCAAAGCCGACGATATCATCGAGATCGCCGGCCACCTCCACCGCATAATCCTCCACCTCGCCGTCCGGTGCCGGGCCGCTGGAGCCGAGTCCGGCCTGGCTGCTGATCCGGAAACGGGCATAACTCACGCCGGCCGCCGCGCCGTCGGCCACCAGGATGATGACCGGATTACCGTTACCGTCGAGTTCCGGCACGCATTCGGTCACCAGGGTATTGCTGGCGTCCACCACCTCGGTGCAGACCTGAGCGAGCGCGATCTGCTGCAGGGGCGGCACCGCCATGGCCAGTTCGTTGACCCCGGCGGCAAGCGGCTGATCGACAAAGATCCGCTCGCGGTAGCTCGTCACCACCCCATCGGCATCGGTGAAAAAGAACTCGTCATCCCAGTCACCGTCGCGATTGAAGTCGAACCAGCCGTTCAGCAATCCGCCTGCTCCATTGGCAGTGACGGTGATCGGCACGATGGCGCCGGGGATGACCGGGGCAATGGCAACCCCGTCCTCGTCGTCAAAGAGACCAATTCCATCATCCCCGATGGCCTCGGGATGGGGCAGGCCGTCCCGTTCCGGATCGGCGTCGATTCCCAGGGCCAGATCAGCCAGACCATCGCCATTCCCGTCAACAATGGCGTGCCGGGCCCCATCCTCGGCCAGCAGGGTCGGATAGGGCGCGGGCGCGTCGCCGAAATCGACCGGGTCGTCCACCTTGTAGTGAATCACCAACTGGGCGTTGTAAATGGTGGTCGGCTTGCTCTCCCCCTTGAAATAGACGGCGAGATCAAAATCCGGGGTCAGCCGCACCCCGTTGACCGTGAGCCCGGTCAGATGGTTGGCGACATCGTCGCGCATCCCGGCCAGGGCGTAATCGCTGCCGTTGTAGCCGGTCCAGCCGGTGCTTGACATGAGCGGCGACTGGCCTTTCCAGTCAAGGAGATTAAGCACCGTGGTCGTGTCCTCACCGACCCGATACTTGATATTGGAGTGATTAAACGGGGTCGGGCTGCATTCAATGAGCGGAATCTCAAGCCCCGGAATATTCTGGCCGAATTTGTTGGATTTGAGCCGCCAGCGGGGGCCGGAGACCTGGACCGGGTTGCCGGCCGCGTCGGCCACGACGTTGGGTTCAAAGGGATCACGCTGGATCGTGGTGTACCAGGCATTGGTGAAGCCGCCGATGAGATCGGCCGACATGGCGGTCGGATCGGCGTAACTCGTGTCGCGAAAGAGGGTGCCGGCCGGAATGAAGTGGCCGTCACCCTCGTAGCAGTCCATGGTGCTGGTCCACACCCCGGGGGTGATCTCGTCGTAGCGGGGCAACCGGCCGGTGGCCGCCTCGTTCTCGAAGTCCTCGGGCCGCAGCTGGTCATTGGGGTTGTTGGTGATCTTGTGGCTCACCAGCAGTTCCGCCTTGACCACCTCAAAGGCGGCGTCAGGGGTCTTCCACTCCGCCGGCAGGGGGATGCGGGCCAGCATGCGCAGATCGGTCGGCCGCTTGACCACGGTGCCCCAACGGTAGAGGAGCTTGCCGTCGTCCTTCCTGGTCGCGCCGTAATCGGAACCGACCGCGACATTGATCAGATCCGATTCGTTGGCCGGCATCTCATCCAGGGCTCCCACCCCTTGCGGCAGGGTCAGCTCATCGGAGAGCGGCGCGCAGTTCTCCGACTGATCGACCAGTACCCCGTAAAAATAGGGAATCCGCTCCGAACAGGTCAGGGCGTGCTCCATGACGACATACTGCTCGGCCGAGCACTTGACGCTGTTGCCGTCAAGCCCCGCGCACCAGGTGCCCTTCGGCGCCCCCGCCTTGAAGTTGCCGGTTTCGGCTGAGGCGCCCATCAGACCGACGACCTCGCCGGCCGCGTCGAGGATATTGCCGGCCCAGCCCTCCTCGTAGATGCCGTCCTGGCTCTTCTGCTCGCCGCCGACAAAGTCGGTGCTGGCAAAACCGAATTCGTTGTCCACCGGATAGAGGGTGACGCCGGTCTTGGCGTCGATGAACGGCTCCGCGCCCGGACAGTCGCCGCTCAGACAGATGGCCGGATTGCCCATGGCCACGGTATCGCCGTTCCAGTTGCCAATGATGTCATCAATGGAAAAGGTGTGTTTGGGCGCCACATAGGTGACGATATCCGAGGCCCCGGCCGTTCCGGCGCAGAGTGCAAAGCAGCAGGCGGCCGTCAGCAACGGACCGCCTTTTTTTGCATATCTTTTTGTGAGGGTCTTTCTTGTCATTTTATTCGCCTCCCGCCGGGGCAATGGGTTCATCGTCATATTCAAGCACAAGACGGACGTCATAGATGGTGGTCGATTTCTGTTCGCCCTTGACGTAGACGGCCAGATCAAAGCCGTCGGTCAGTTTGACGCCGTTGATGCTGACGCCGGGATGATCGCCCACTGCGTAGTTGATCCCCATCCAGCCCTGGCTGGTGGCAAGCGGCGACAGCGCGCCGTTCGCCCAGTCGAGCAGGTTGATCACCGTCTCCGTCGGGGTGCCGACCGGATATCTGACCTGCTCCTCGCCCTTCTTGTACGGCGGTTCGGCGCACTCCAGCTTCGGAATCTCAAGACCCGGAATATTCTGGCCGAACATCTTCGATTTCAATCGCCAGCGCGGGCCGGAACGAACCTGATCGAAATCGACATGACCGTCGCTGTCGAGCGGATAGACGATGTTGCCGGCCGCGTCCCGCGGCAGAGCATAGGTGCCGTCCGGATTACGGAGGGGGTCGGACTCGAAGGGATCGCGCTGGATGGTGGTGTACCAGGCATTGCTCACCCCGCCGCGCAGATCGGCGGACAGACCGCCGGCCACGGCCCGGGCCGGGTCCCTGAACAGGGCGTTCTCGGCAATGGCGTCGCCGTCGCCCTCGAAGCAGGGCACGGTGGAGAACCACCGGCCGTCGGCGTCGATGCGGTACTCCGGCAGACGGCCGGTGGCCGCCTCGTTTTCCAGATCCTCGGGCCGCACCTGTTCATTGGGGTTGTTGGTGACAAGATGGCGGATGATGAGCTTGGCCTTTATCACCCGATAGGCGGGCGAACCGACCGCGCCCCACTGCTCCGGCAGCGGCAGATTGGCGTAAAGCCGGACGTCGGTTGGCCTTTTCACCAGATTGCCCCAGCGGTAGAGGGGCTTGCCGTCGTCCTTGAGGGTCACGGCGTAGTTGGCGCCGACCGCGACATTGATCAGGTCCGACTCGTTGGGGTCAAGATCGACGCCCAGCTCAATGGCGTCCCGGCTGATCTCCAGACCGGTGGTTTGCAGCACCAGGGAATCATCGAGGCCCTGGCAGTAGGCGGGGATGGGAAAGGGATAAAAATAGGGGACCGTTTCCCGGCAGGTGAGGATATGCTCCATCACGGCGTACTGCTCGGAGGAACACTTGACCGCCAGGCCGCCGATGCCGGTGCACCAGGTGCCCCAGCGGTTTTTCGTCTTGAAGTAGCCGGTATCCGGGGTGGAGACGACAATGCCGTACACCCCGTCGCTGTTGGGGACAAGGCCGTCGATGCCGGGATTTTCGGTGACACTGCCGGCCCAGCCTTCCCGGTAACTGCCGTCGCGCACCTTCTGGACCGCGCCGGTAAAGTCCTCGGATTCGAAGGCGAACTCGCTGTCAATGGGATAGAGGGTGGCGCCCTCCTTGGTTTCAACGGCGGGACAACCGGAGGTACAGATGATCGACCTGTCCTCCGCGTAGGTTCTGCCGTCAAAGCCGCCGATCACGTCATTCATGCTGAAGACGTGACGGGGCGATTCGTAACGCACCACCGCCGCATCGGCATCGTCCGCCATGGCAAACAGAGAGGCGCCGCCGACAACTCCCGCCAGCAGGCACCGCTTGCCGCTTGTGTATCTCTTCTTCATTTCTTCTCTCCTTGGGTCAAACTTTTCACTTAGAGGCCGTTAAGCAATAACCATCACATTTTCAGCTCTTTCTTTACGGCCCCTTATGCCGTTCACGAATGATGAAAATGCCTGGCCGATACGCGGACTCTCCGAAACAACGCATCGGCTTCATCGCTGTGGCTGGCCATTCCGGGGCCGCCTCTCTTCTCACCTCCCCTTCTCATCAATGCCGATCACAGACCGGCTTTGCCCATAACCGCCCCGCGCCGGGTCCTGGCGCACGGCACCCTCTCTCCTTATTTTTTCATCATTTTTGCCACGTCACCATGGCCATGGCGCGCCGCATGGTCAGCGGCAGTCAGCCCCTCGACATCACGCAGGGCGGGGTCGGCGCCAAGATCGAGCAAGAGTCGCACACGACCTCGAAGCGAGGCCGCCGAAAAGAGCTACACAACAGGACACCAAACAGCTGAATGATTTTCGATCCATGGTCGCACACCCCCGCCGGCTGCCGGCAGCAAAAGGCAACATTGTGGTATATTATTGAAATTAATAAAAATATCCTGATGCTGATACCTTTTTTTCATTATTCAAGCAAGTGTTAGTGTGAAATTTTGCGACAGTGGAAGTGACACGAGAGCCGGAGAAATGACGGCAGCAGCCGACCCCTCTTCCAGCTACCGCATCTGCTGATCGTGAAAAAAATCGCTGGTGGGGTAATCGCGGATAATCGTCCCCCGGTGCATGACCAGGGTGCGACCACAGAGGCGGGAGATGAAGAGGGGGTCATGGGTGATGAGCAGGATGGCCATCGGCAGGCCGGCGAGAACGGTAAGCAGCATCTCCTCGCCGCGCGGGTCAAGCCCGGCGCTCGGTTCATCGAGAATGAGCAACCCCGGTCGCATGGCCAGGGCAGCGGCGATGGCCAGCCGCCGTCGCTCGCCGCCGCTCAGATGCAGCGGCACCCGCTCCTCGTAGCCGGCAAGCCCGACAAGGGCAAGGGCATTTTCCACCCGTTCGGCCAGTTCTTTGCCCCGCAGGCCGCTCTGGCGGGGACCGAAGGCCACCTCCTCCCGGCAGGACGGGCAGAAGAGCTGGTCGGCGGTGTTCTGGAAGACCATGCCGATCCGACGCCAAAGCTGGTTGCGCCTGGAGCCGGTGACCTGAGTGCCGTCCAGGAGGAAATAGCCCGTTCCCTGCTGGAGACCGAGCAGGCAGGCGGCCAGGGTTGATTTGCCGGCGCCGTTCTCCCCGGCCAGGGCAATGGTTTCCCCGGCCCGGACGATGAGATTGACGTCGTGCAGGCCAACAGTGCCGTCCGGATAGGAAAAGGAATAGTGCTGCAATTCGACGAGCGGCGTCTCCATTGGCCCGGCCGCCAGATGGCCGCTGCCGCCGGCGTGGTGGTGGGTGGTGAGATGATGGTGATGATGGTGGGCCGCCTCTTTCTCATGCTGCGCCGGCAGACGGAACCGGAAGGTGAAATCGAGCCCGTGCCGGCGCAGAACGGCCGGGTCGGCGAGCAGTCCCGCGAAGACTTCGTCCCGGCATAAAAAGCCGCCGTCCATGACCAGCACCCGCTCGCAGAGATCACGGAGAAAGGCGAGATCGTGGTCGATGAGAACAAGGGTGCCCTCATAGCCGTGCAGGAGCTGGAGCACGATGCGCTGCTGGCGGCGATCGAGACCGGCGGTCGGCTCGTCGAGGATCAGCACCCCGGGCGCCGCCGCCAGCACCGCGGCGAGCGCCGCCCGTTTCTTCTGACCGAAACTGAGGAGATGGGCCGGTTTGTAAAGAAGATGATCGAGTTCCACCGCAGCGATCATCCGTTCCACCCGGTCGCGCACCATCTCCTCCGGCAGCCCCTGATTCAGGGGGCCGAAGGCGACATCGTCATAGAGGGTGGTGCAGAAAAGATGATCATCCGGGTCCTGAAAGAGGACGCCGACCTCATGGCGCAGACGTTTCAGCGCCTCGTCCCGGGGCGGCCTGCCCTTCCAGATCACCGTCTCCCCCCGGCATGGCAGCAGTCCGCACAGGTGGCGGGCCAGGGTGGTCTTGCCGGAGCCGTTGCAGCCGACCAGGGCGATCCGTTCGCCGGCCGCGATCTGCAGGGAGACATCGGCAAGAGCGGGAGTGCCGTCCGGATAGGCAAAGGAGAGTCCGCGCAGGGTGAAGATCGGCTCCCGGTCCGGCTGCACGGTATCGGCTTCTCCGGCACCCATGGCGGCCTCAGGAAAAAAAACCGGTCCAGTCCGACAGCAAGGCCGGACAGCGGTCGAAGAGGAGCAGAAAAATGGCCACCATGGCCCAGAGCAGAATTTTCAGCCGATCAGTACGGGTGCTCCGGAAACGGACCCTGACGGGAAAACTGCCGTCGTAGCCGCGACAGAGCATGGCATCATAGACGCGCTGGGTGCGGTCAAAGGAACGGACAAAGAGCATGCCGAAAAAATTGCCCATGCTGCGCAGGGTGGCGATATTGGTCTGGGCGACAAAACCACGGATTCGCATGCTGCGATAAATCCGTTTCCCCTCGTCGAGAAAGACAAAGACATAGCGATGGACAAGCAGCAGCATCTGGCAGATTACCGCAGGCAACCCGAGCCGGGCCAGGGCCTGCAGGGTCACCGGCAGGGTGGCGGTGGCCAGCATCGGTTCCATCAGCAGACCGATGGCGCAGGCGCGGCAGACCACGGTAAGCGCCACGACAAAACCGCCGCCATGCAGAGGCAGTTCCGGGAACAACGCCAGATAGACCAGGGTTTCCCCCGGCCGCAGCGGCGCGGTGAATGGCACGACAACAACGAACATGGCGAGAAAACCGGCCATGGCAGCCAGCCGCCGCAGGGCCCGGCGCAGGGGAATACGGCCAAGCAGGCAGGCCAGCAGGGCAAGGAGCAGGGCCATGGCGGCCATGGCCAGGCTTTGCAGGGCGGCAATGACAAAGCAGAAGAGAAAGAGGGTGGCGATTTTGCAGCGGGGATCCCAGCGATGAAAAAAGGCAGCACCCTCGGCACAGCCGTCCACCGGCGGAATGGTCCAGTCAGCGGCGCCGGCGACCCCAGCCCGCTCCGTTCGGGGCCGCAGCAGCCAGAGAACGGCGACGGTCGTCGCCACAAGAGCGCCGAGCAGGGCCGCGGTTACGGTCGGGGAAAGATGAATTTCAGGATTGCCGGTCATGGATCAGAAAGGGGGTGGTGCGCAGCAGTTCCGGTTTGACCCGGAAGAGAAAGGAGACGATGAAGGCCGAGACTGCGGCCTCGATGGCGATGACCGGCAGATTGGCGAACAGGGCCAGGCGGGCGACGCCGAGAAAATCCTCACCGGCGGTGAAGAGCAGGGCGGCGAGGATGACGGCGGCGAGCAGGGTGCCGAGACCGCCGGCCACCCCGCCGGCCACGGTGTGGGATCGTTGCGAGCGCCCGCGCAGCAGGCGAAAGACAAGACCGCAGACAAGAGCCGGCAGTCCCATCATCAGGGCGTTGGCGCCAAGCGCGGTGAGACCGCCGAACTGAAAGAGGAGCGCCTGGAGAAAAAGCCCCAGGGTAATGGCGAGAAAGGCGACCGGGCCGAGGAGGACGCCGACCATGCCGGGCAGCAGCAGATGGACGCTGGTCGGACCGAGGGGCAGATGGACCAGGGAGGCGACGAAAAAAGAGGAGGTAACCACCGCGATCTTCGGCAGTTCCTCGGCCCGCACCTTGCGCAGGCTCAAGGCGACCCCGGCCGCGGTCAGGGCATACCCGGCGATGGTCACGGTCAGGGGCAGTACCCCGTCGGCGATGTGCATGTCTTCAGTTTCCCCGTTTCTCCGTGTGGTTTTTGCGGCGGGCAACGAGAAAGGCGGCAACCCCGAAGAGGCCGGCGATATAGCCGATGCCGGCCACCGCCTCGCGCAGACCCGGCTCCGTCATCCGCTCCTCCAGAGCGGCAAGATCGCGCTGGATGCGATGGAGCTCCCGGCTGACTTTTGCATCATGCTCGGCAAGCAGGCGCACGGCCTCGGCGCAGCTCAGCTCCTCCTGGCCGCCGGAAACATTTCCGGCCTGCCGGTCAGAAGCCAGGGCCGCAGCAGGAAGCAGCAGCAGGCAAAAGAAAAGCACCCGGCAGAGCGGGACGGCCAACGGCGTCGTTTTCATAACAGGTTACATCTCGTCCTTTTTCAGGACAAAGGTATTGCGGTGGCCCATGGAGGCGTTGATGACAATGGTCAGATCTTG
>CAZUZJ010000049.1:0-12421 GCA_964624225.1 uncultured Desulfobulbia bacterium
CTTCGACTACTTCAAAAAGCCGGTGGATATCGACCAGCTCGTGACCAGGATCAAAGAGGCGGCCCAGGCAAAACGGACCCTCTCCGGGGAGACCGGGGCAAGTAGGCAACTTTCGGAAGGTGTTGCAACATGAAGAAGACAAACATGCATTATGTCCTGTTCCTCCGGATGATACTTTCTCCGGAACGGCAGGCCCACGGCCCCCCGTTATGCTGTCGGGGCCGGCCCTGCCGCCATTTTCGACCCATTGCTGTTGCAGATGACAGCTTGACCTGATGAGATAAAGACGAAAAACGGAATCACAACTGGAGAGGTTAGAAGAAAAGAATGGATACACTTCGTAAATACATGCGACCGCCGATGCTGGAGGCTGGCGTTCTGATACTGACGCTCATCATTTCATACGCGGCGATCTTTTTTATTTCCATCGGCGCCGAGGCCCCGGCCGGCGCCATGTCCACCATGCAGATCGGCATGGTTTCCCTTGGCTTTTTTCTGCTCAGTTTCGGTATCGCCGTTCTGGCGGTCATCGCCGGTATCGGCGGCGGCGTGCTCTTTACCCCGATCATGCTCGCCTTTACCTCGGTGGACAGTCTGATCGTCCGCGCCACCGGTCTCATCGTCGCCATGTTCAGCGGCCTTGTCTCCACCGGTCCCTTCATGCGCTCGGGACTCGCCAACCTGCGGGTGTCGATTCTGCTCGCCGCCTCGTACGGTGTCGGCGCCTTCGGCGGCGCCATGGGCGCCATTTATGTCGCCGGTTCACTTGGCCAGGCGGGCGAGGGCATCATCCGCATGGCCCTTGGCTGCATCCTTGCCGCCCTCGGCATCTATTTTATCATGGGCGGCAAGAAGCTCGAATGGCCGGAGGTCAAGAAGGTCGACGGCTTTACCAAATCCCTCGGCCTCGGCCTGCCCTTTTATGAAAAATCGATCAACAAGGTGGTTGACTATCCGATGACCCGGGCCGGCTGGACCATGCTGGTTATCGCCGGCGTCGGCTTGCTGTCCGGCTTTTTCGGCCTCGGGGCCGGCTGGGCCATCGTGCCGGTGCAGAATCTGGTCATGGCCGTACCCCTCAAGGTGGCGGCGGCCAACAGCGGCGTCTTGCTCGGCATGGGCGACTGCATCGCGGTCTGGCCCTATCTGCTGAGCGGTGCGATCATTCCCCTGTTCGCCGCCCCCTGGCTGGCCGGACAGGTACTCGGCGGGATGATGGGCGCCAAGCTGATGGCGGGCATCAAGGCCGGCTTTGTCCGCATCATCCTCATCGGCATCATGTTTTTCACGAGCTTCGGCCTGCTCTCCAAAGGGGCGACCGTCTACGGCATGATTCCGCCGGTTCCCTTCCAGGTCACGGCGGTGGTTTTCTTTGGCCTGACCAGCTGGGTTGTCTATGCGGTGCGCAAGTTCAACAAACAGGAAGCAAATCAATAAACAGGAGGTAACGCCATGCAGAAAGTCGAAACATTGAAAATGCCGGTAATGCCCATGTCCCAGATCGTTTACGGCGAGGTCGTTTACTGGGTCACTATCCTTGCCGCCATCATTACCATCATCGGTCCGGCCCTTGCCCTGATCTTTACGGAAAACAACGTGATGAACCCGGTTGGCACCCTGACCTCGATCTTTGCCGGCATGAGCCCGGCGGAAGTCTGGGCGAACAGCAGGGATGGCGCCTTTCCCGGCGGCCATTTTTATCTGAGCAACCTCTTTACCGGTGACGGCTTCACCCAGTTCGGTATCGCCCTCGGCTGCGGCGTCGCTCTGCCGGGTCTGCTCGCCTCTTCGCTGGTCTACATGAAGGACAAGGCCTTCGGCTTCGTCGCCCTGTCCCTGTGGGTTGCCGCCCTGGTTTTCCTGTCAGCCTCGGGACTGGTCAATATTCACTAAGGCGCTTGACGAGACGGCGCGGGATCGTGATACTCTTTTCTCGCGCCGTTTTCTTTTGCCCACTCAGCTCCAGGTGACCCTGTGCGACACTACAGCAAGATTCTCGTGCCTTACGACGGCTCCATCTCGACGGAACATACCCTGCGGGATGCCTGCCGGATTGCGCGCTGGAATAACAGCCATGTGCTGGTGGCAGTGCCTTTTTTCTCCCAGGACAATGACAAGGGAGGATACAAAGACGCTATCCTCGACGGGGTCCGGCTCATTTCGCGCCAGGAAAAAATCGAGATGGAGGCGCTCTTCCAGGACGGTCGGCCGTCGGACACCATCATCGATGTCTCCCATCAAAAAGAAAATGATCTCATCGTCATGGGCAAGGCGGAGATGAACGCCTTTGAGAAGTTCGTCATCAGCGGCTTTACCGGACGAATCATCGGTCATGCCAAATGCGATGTCTTCATTATTCCGGAAGATGCGCCCCTGCGCTGGTGGAGTCGCATCCTGCTTGCCACGGACGGTTCACCATCGAGCCTTGCCGCAGTGGACAACGCCATCGATTATGCCCGGCAGCACGGCGGCGCCATCAATGCCGTGGGGGTGGTCGATCTTAACGACGAGTTTTACGCCCTGTCCCCTGACGGCGCCAACACCATCATCGACACATTAAACAAACGGCTGGATGATATCGTAGCCAAGGCGCGCAGTGTCGGTGTCCCGGCCGAATCATTTCTGCGGGAAGGGGAGTCGGCGGTAAAGGTTCTCGAGGTGGCGGGGGAAACAAAAGCGAGCAGCATCTTTATGGGCAGCCATGAACGGATCGGGGTCATGAGTCTGCTGATGGGCAGCGTCGGCCGTAAGGTTGCCATGAATGCCTCCTGTCCTGTTTTCATCATCAAGCCATAAGGAGGCTCGTGCAAAGCGCCTGCCCGGAATGACAATCGGAAAAACCAAGAATCAATCACAGAAACCACGGAGCACAGGGCAACATTTTCTGTTGCTGGATGGAGTTGCAATGTTTGGTCATTGCGACGAAGGTCGGATGCGGCGCTCTGCCCAGGGCCGGTCTGCGCCGGAGTGACGAGATCTTGCGATGTTTACATGAAGGAAAGTAAGGACAATCACGATTGGCGCACACTGCCGGCAAGGCAGACCTGTGCCGGTAACATCAAAATCAAATCTGAAAAGAATACGGAAATGAATATATCACTGGTTGGCAGAATATCCCTTTGTGTCCTTGTTACCGCTCTCGGGGCCTTTGCTGGTCTGGCCGTTCCGGCCTGGGCCGCAGCAGCCTCACCCGCAACATCACTCAATCTCACCGGCCACTGGGTCGGCTATGCCGCCATAGTCATCTTTGTGGTGGCCTATGCCCTGGTCATGGCCGAAGAATTCACCCACATGCGCAAATCCAAACCGGTGCTGCTGGCTGCCGGTCTCATCTGGGGCATGATCGCCTGGATCTACGCCGGCAACAACATGCCGCATGCCGCCGAGGTGGCCATTCGCCATAACATCCTTGAATATGCTGAACTCTTTCTCTTTCTGCTGGTGGCCATGACCTATATCAACGCCATGGAAGAACGGCTGATCTTCGAGACCTTGCGGGTCAGGCTGGTGTGCGCCGGGTATTCCTTTCGCAAGCTCTTCTGGATCACCGGGCTGCTTGCCTTCTTCATCTCGCCGGTGGCCGACAACCTGACCACCGCACTTTTAATGTGCGCGGTGGTCATGGCCATCGGCAAGGACAACACCAAGTTTGTCATGCTCTCCTGCATCAATATCGTTGTTGCCGCCAATGCCGGCGGCGCCTTCAGTCCCTTCGGCGACATCACCACCCTGATGGTCTGGCAGAAGGGCATTGTCGATTTCTGGACCTTTTTCCACCTGTTTATTCCCTCTGTGGTGAACTGGCTGGTGCCGGCCTTTATCATGAGCCTGGCGGTGCCCAAGGTCAATCCCGCCACCTGTGAAATCAATGTCCGGATGAAACGGGGCGGTTTCATTGTCATGGGCCTTTTTCTGCTGACCATTGTCACCGCGGTCAGCTTCCACAATTTTCTTCATCTGCCGCCGATGGCCGGCATGATGACCGGTCTCGCCTATCTGAAAATCTTTGGTTATTACCTCAAGAAAACCCACAAAAACGGCGGTCCCGGATCCCCAGGCTGGGATCCGGACAAGGCGGAGGAGCAGTTGGGTGACCCGGTTGCCTTTGACGTTTTCAGAAATATCGCCCGGGCCGAGTGGGACACCCTGATGTTCTTCTACGGGGTTATCCTCTGTGTCGGCGGCTTGGGCTTCATCGGCTATCTGGCCATGGTGTCGCACACCATGTACATCGGCTGGGGGGCAACCTCAGCCAACATCATGGTCGGCATTCTCTCCGCCATTGTCGACAATATTCCGGTCATGTTCGCGGTGCTGACCATGAAGCCGGAGATGAGCCAGGGCCAGTGGCTCTTGGTGACGCTCACCGCCGGTGTCGGCGGCAGCATGCTCTCCATCGGCTCCGCCGCCGGGGTGGCCCTGATGGGTCAGGCCCGCGGCATGTATACCTTTTTCGGCCATCTCAAGTGGACCCCGGTTATTGCCCTGGGCTATGCGGCCAGTATCTGGGTTCATTTTTTGATCAATAAAAGTATGTTCTGAAAGAAAAATATCTCAAACGGAACAATGAGTCAGCAGTTTTACGGTTTCCAGCCCTGAGCGGCTGGGAAGATCCTCTCTCCCACGAGGAACCTCTCCCACGAGGAAGAAAGGGGTTGCCGGACGTTCCGGCAACCCCTTTCGTTTTGTGGAGCCATAATGACTTTTCAGACAGCGGGAGGCGCCGGCCGACCGCCGAAGATGGCGGTGCCGATCCGCACCAGGGTGGCGCCCTCCTCGATGGCCACCTCATAGTCACCGGACATGCCCATGGACAGCTCGTGGGGCCGGCCTTTGATGAAATAGCCCCGGGCGGCAAATGCGTCGCCCAGCTCCCGTAATCTGCCGAACCACGGCCGCGTCTCTTCCGGATCCTCGGCAAAGGGGGGCATGGTCATCAGGCCGGCGACGGCGAGATGGGGCAGCTCCCCCATGGCGGCGAGCAGCGCCTCCGCCTTATCGATCGATACCCCTTCCTTCTGCGTCTCACCGCTCACATTGATCTGGACGAGCACCGGCAAAATCCGGCCGGCCAGCCCGGCATGCCGATCAAGCTCCGTCGCCAGCTTGAGACGGTCCACCGTGTGGACCATGGCGAAATGGCGGGCCGCGTCTTTGGCCTTGTTGCTCTGCAAATGACCGATGAAATGCCACTCGGCCCCCGCCCCCACCGCCGCGATCTTCTCCTTGGCCTCCTGCATGTAGTTTTCCCCGAAAAGGGACTGGCCGGCGGCCAGGGCGGCGCGAAGCAGGGGAGGGGCAACCTTCTTGCTCACCGCAATGAGCCGGATGCGCTCCGGATCGCGGCCGGCGGCCAGGGCTGCTTTGATGATTTTTTCTCTGATTTCAGTGAGATTTCCGGCAATCGTCTCCATCGACGCATCTCTCCAATGTCGGTTACGGGGTGATGGCAAAGAGCCGGCGGGCATTGGCGGTGGTCGCCCGCGCCACCTCATCAAGGCTGACGTCCTTCAACTCGGCGATCTTGGCGGCGGTAAAGAGGGTGAAGAGCGGCTCGTTGGTCTTGCCCCGATAGGGAACCGGGGCGAGAAAGGGGGCGTCGGTCTCCACCAGCATCGAGGCAAGCGGGGTGACGCGGACCGCTTCTTGCAGGATTTCCGCCTTGTTGAAGGTCACCACCCCTGGAAAGGAGATGGAAAATCCGAGGTCGATGAAGCGGCGGGCCGTGTCCGCGTCGCCGGAAAAGCAGTGGATGACCCCGGCCCGGGGCAGGGGCGGGCCCTGACGCAGCAGCTTGATGATCTCCTCGTGCGCCTCGCGGTTGTGGATGATGACCGGCAGGTCGAGATCAGCGGCGAGCCGGAGCTGACGAGTAAAGGCCCGGCGCTGCACGGCAGGCGGGGCATAATCCTTGACCGTGTCGATGCCGATCTCGCCATAGGCGATGACGCGGCGGTCCAGGGCCAGTTTCCGCAGCTCTTTTTCCGTCTCATTGGTGAAGTCGCCGGCATGATGGGGATGGATGCCGACCGCGGCGTAGACCCGGTCGAAGAGATGGGCGAGTTCCACCGCCCGCCGCGAACTGGCCAGGTCGATGCCGATGGTGATCATCGCCTCGATGCCGGCGGCTGCGGCGCGACGGACGATGTCGCCGGCATCGCTGTTTTCCTCCATCATGTCAAGGTGACAGTGGGTATCGATCAGGGTGGCCCCCGGCGCCAGAACAGGCAGGGGGATATGTTTTTTCTTGCTGGACACGGCGTTGGTGTTTACTGTAATGGTTTGACGAAAGAGCAGGGAATAACCCGGTTGACGGTGTTTCTTCCATCTAACAAATTATTGAAATTCCTGCAACAAAGGGGTAATGATAAAAACGGCACTGACCCCGGCCAAAGGAGACATTCTACCATGAACGATGCCGTCCTGCACGCCATCCGCACGCGCAGAAGCATTCGGGAGTTCACCGCAGAGCCGGTTGCCGCCGAGGATCTCCGCGAGATCATCCGGGCCGGCATCTGGGCGCCGTCAGGACTCAACAACCAGCCGTGGCGTTTTGTCGTCATCACTGCTGACCGGCTGCGTGCGCAACTGGCTGAAACCACCCATTACCGGCATATCATCCTCGCCGCCCCGGCCCTGATCGCCGTTTACCTCGACCAGGAGGCGATGTACGACGAGGTCAAGGATCATCAGGCGGCCGGCGCCTGTATCCAGAACATGCTGCTCGCCGCCGAGGCCCTTGATCTGGGCGCGGTCTGGCTCGGCCAGATTCTCAAAAACAAGGTGCGGGTCACCGAGATGCTCGGGCTTGAGGCGCGTTTCGATCTGATGGCCGTCATCGCCATCGGCCATCCGGCGCACCGTAATCAGCAATCGACCCGCAAGGAAATTGACGAATTCATTCTCAAGACACTCTGATGGAGGTGACCATGTCTGACTCGAAAAGAAAATCAACAAAAAGATCCCTGTATTCGCTGATCGGCGCGACCTGCTGCCTGCTCTCCTTTTCGCTGCTGCCCGGCTGCACCCAGTTCCCCGGCCAGAGCAGCGGTCCGCAACCGCTCACCGCGGCCAGCCCCTTCTACCCCAAGGATTTCCGTGAGATCCTCATCCCGGACGGCCTGGAGATGAACCGGGAAAACACCATGTTCGTCAAGACGGAATCCTTCAACGGCGGCATCCTCAGCTTTGACGGCCGCATCGAGGTCAACTCCCTGACCGAGT
This sequence comes from uncultured Desulfobulbia bacterium, assembly GCA_964624225.1. Classification (GTDB taxonomy): domain Bacteria; phylum Desulfobacterota; class Desulfobulbia; order Desulfobulbales; family SURF-16; genus DB1. The sequence continues at coordinate 7,225 of CAZUZJ010000049.1, forward strand.
TCTTCGAGAAATCCATGCCGCAGAACGGCTGGAAACTGGGCGGCTCGGTGAAATCGAAAAACGTGCTGCTCATCTTCACCAAACCGTCGAAAACCTGCATGATCACCATCGGTGAAAACGGCTTGACCTACAAGACCCAGGTGTCGGTCTACATCGCCGAGGAGCTGCAGGGCGGTTCGTCCGCTTCCCCCTCCGGTTCCGGCGGCTATCCTCCTGCGCCCGCCTACGGCGAACCGTTGCTGAATTAAGTTGGGCGGTCGCTTTCGATCAGGCGCCTCTTGCCGGCCGGGAAGGGGCGCGTCGCCATCTTTGTCGGAATCGTAAAAAAGCCACGATTCCGACGGGCCGTGTTTTGGAACTCGTTGTTTTCACATTCTCGCCTGCCATGGTTAGCGGGTTTTACGAGACCATCATCCTTCGCCGCGTTGGCGATACACACGACATTTCCGAGGTGCCATGTCCGACATTCTGGAAAACAAGACTGTTCTGTGCGGGGTCAGCGGCTCCATTGCCGCCTATAAGGTCTGCGACTGGGTGCGGGACCTGAAGAAGAGTGGAGCCGATGTCCAGGTCGTCATGACAAAGGCCGCCACCAAGTTCGTCTCGCCGCTTACCTTTGCCGCACTCTCCGGCAACAGGGTGTATGGCCACATGTTCGCCCTGGAGGATCAGGAGAAGATTCCCCACATCAGCCTGGCCCGCAGCGCCGATCTCATCCTCGTCGCCCCGGCCACGGCCCAGACCATCGCCCGCCTGGCCTCCGGCCTGGCCGACGATCTCCTCTCCGCCGTTGTCCTGGCCAGTTCGGCCAGGGTGGTGGTCTGCCCGGCAATGAACAGCGGCATGTACCTCCATGCCGCCACCCAGGACAATATCCGGAGGATCAGGGGCTTCGGCTACCAGGTGCTGGAGCCGGACAGCGGGCTGATGGCCTGCGGCGAGGAGGGACCGGGGCGGCTGCCGGAATGGGCGCAGGTCAAGGATATCGTCCTCCAGGCCCTCTCCCCCCGGGATCTGGCCGGCAAGACCGTGCTGGTCACCGCCGGGCCGACGGAAGAGCCCCTTGATCCGGTTCGTTTCCTCGGCAACCGTTCCTCCGGCAAGATGGGGTACGCCATGGCCGCCGCGGCCCGCCAGCGCGGGGCGCAGGTCATTCTCATCTCCGGTCCCACCAGCCTGGCCGCCCCGGCCGGGGTCGAATGCATCCGGGTGCGGACCGCGGAGGAGATGTATGGCGAGGTGCTCGGCCGTTTTGACGCCGCTGATATCATTGTCAAGGCGGCGGCGGTTTCCGATTTCCGGCCCGCCACCGTCTCGCCGACCAAGATCAAGAAGACGGGCGCCGGTCTCGACCTCTCGTTGACGCCAAACCGCGACATTCTCAGGAAGCTCGGCGAGATCAAGGATCAGCGGTCCCGGCCGCCGCTGCTCATCGGCTTTGCCGCGGAAAGCGACAACCTGCTGGAGCATGGCCGCGCCAAGCTGCGGGCCAAGAACCTCGATTACATTGTCGTCAACGACATCACCGCCGCGGACAGCGGCTTTGCGGTGGACACCAACCGGGTGACCCTCATCGATCGCCAGGGCGGCCTGCGGGAATTTCCCTTGCTGAGCAAGGAGGAAACGGCCCGGATGATCTGGGATGCGGTGCTGCGGGGGGATGAAAAGTCAAAAGGCGGTCGCCGGGAGTCGGCGTAACGGCATGGTCTTTCATTCGCCTTCCTGGTCCCCCATGTATTGTCTTCAAGAAAAATCTCTGTGCTCTCGGTGGTAAAAAAAATGCCCGGCCAGTCTACCGCACCAGAAAGGTGAGAATCGCCGCGCCGATGAGGAGCAGCAGCGGGCCGTTGGTGAAGTAGATGAAATAGATGAGGGGATAGCGTTCACCCATGATCTCCCTGAGCTGTTTGCGATTGATCAGTCCCGGCACCCAGAAGATGAGGGAGACGATCGTTCCCAGCACGACAAAAAATATTCCGATAATTTTGACGATCATTGGCTTTTTTCCTATTGATGGAATCGTAAAAACTGAAAATTAACCACAGAGCGCACAGAGATAACTAATTATAATTAAAGATTTTTTCTCTGCGTTCTCTGTGCGCTCTGTGGTGAAAAAAGACTTTTTACGGGTTTGTCCCTATTGATCTGGTTGCGGATTGGCGGCCGGGTTGTCATCAAGGGCGCCGTCTCCCTCCGGAGCCGGGTAATCGGGCAGCAGCTCGAAGGGCAGGGTCAGGGTGTCGAAGAGAAAATCCACCGCCGCCTTACCCAGCGCCGTGGGGGACAGCACGCTGATCTCCGCCTCTTTGATGTTGCCGGTAACCCGCACCGGATAGGTGAGGATATGCCGTTTTTTGCCGCCGATGATCCGGCCGATCAGGGGGACGATGTTGATGATCTTGTCGATCGATTTGAACGGCACGATGTAGACGGTGAGATCGGTGTCAAGGGAGTGGAGATTGATGGCGCCCTGGGCCATGATATCCATGCCTTCCCCTTCCATCACCGCCCGGTCGAGGAGAAGCCGGTTGTCGGCGACATGGCCGTCGATGGCCAGCAGCTTGTAGTTGAAACCGGTGGAAAAGAGGCCCTGATAGAGATCGGTGAAGTTGACCAGGGTGAATATCTTGGCGAGCAGGGTCATCCGTTTCAACACCCCCCCTGCCGCGGTCAGGTGAAAGGAGCCGGCGGTCAGGGTGCCGTTTTCATCGGTCAGTTCGGCGCTGACCTGAAAGGGGCCGGTGATGATCTCGTGCTCCACGCCGGCACAGGCGAGAACATCCTCCAGCAGGGGCTGCCCCCCGGCCGGGTTGTTCAGAAAAAACTTTTTGCTGCTTCGTTCCCCGCTCCACTGGAGAGAGCCGTCGATCTCCAGTCCGCAGAAGTTCGCCTCTTCGAGTTGGAGGGTGACGGCGTTCGTCCCGGAAAAATCAAAGGTGCCGGCCAGCGGCGTCAACCGGTACCTCCGGCCTTTTTTCTCCTTGACCGTTTCGGTGAAAAGAAATTCTTCCGCGCGCAGGGCAATGGTGCCGGTCAGTTTTCGGGAAGCCGATTTACCCTCGTCTCCGACTGATTGCTCCTTCTTCTTTTTTTTCAGACTGACGGACAGATCGTCGATGAAGCGGGAGATGGTCTCCTGGGAGAGGCTGACCGCGCTGAGGAGGAGATCGGTGCTGATTTCGTCCGGTCCGATGCCGACGCTTCCCTGCACAGTGGCCCTTTCCTCTTCAAAAAACACCTCCATGTCATGGAGGGTGAGTTGCTCCCCGTTGCCCTCAAGGGAGAGCCGGCTGATCTGCACCTGCCGGAGCTGATCGCCCCACAGCCAGGCCAGGTTGCGGGCCTCGACCCGGCCTTCCAGGCTGAATCCCTGTTCCTTCCCCCTGGGCAATTGCATCCGGAAAAATCCTTGCAGATGCCCGTCAAGCAGAAAGGGCGCGCTGAAGATGGCGGCGACGGTTTGTTTGTCCAGTGTGCCCTGGAAGCTGATGAGGGGCGCCTGGTCACGACCGTCGCCGCTGATGGTGATGCGCCCGTCCTCCGGATACCTGAAAAAGTGCAGACTGGTGGTCTGATGACGACCGGCGCGGAAGGCGATATCCAGCACCGCCTCCACCGGTTTGCCGTCCAGGGTGGTGTTGCCCACTCCGCCGGCAACGGTCAGTTCGTCATCGCTGAGGCGGACCTTGATCTTTTTCAGCTCGCAGGGGGTTTTCGGGAAAAACGGTTCCGGAATGCGTCCGGATTGTTCCAGCCAGGCGCCGGCCTCGCTCGACAGAATGCCGGACAGTTCCAGCCAGCCTTGCCACTGGTGGAGAAGACGGTGGTTGAGACTGGCGGCAAAGGAGAACTCGCTGGCCAGCAGGGTCATGGTTCCCGCGGAAAAGGCAACCGTGTTCTCATCAAGGGTGACGGCTGCCTCGGCGAGAACCAACTCCTCCGGCAGGCCGGCGGCGGTAATCGTCATTTCCCGCCCGGCGCCGGTCAGATGGTAACGCCATGCCGACGGGGTGAGCAGAGAGCCGGACGCCGTCCCGCTCTCTATGCTGATCGCTCCGGCAATGGCGGACAGGCCGCGGAGCAGATCATCGGCAATGACCGGATAGGCAACCAGTTGCCGGTGCAGGGTTTCGGCGTCGAGTTCCGCACCGAGCTCTTCGACAGTAAAGGGAATGAGCGGATCATCCCAGGAAAGGGTGCCGGAGCAGCGGTCGATCCGGTGTGGTCCGGTTTTGCCCGCCACCTGGTGCCATTGGATCTTTGTGTCGGTGATGTGAAGCATGCCGCCGGCAAAGCGGATCGGAGCGTCGAGGCGTTCGTAGACCACCTCGGCGCCGGTCAGGTCGGGGATGCGGACATCGACGGTAAAATCGCGCAGATCGTCGCCAATGGTGAGATGGCCCAGGCGACGACCGCTGGCGGAGAATTTCAGCACCTCCTTTCTGAACAGGTCATGATGGATGAGGTGGTGGAGGGTGGCCGGCAACTCGGCGAGGTCGGCGTCGATGTCGAGATCGAGCCGGAAGAGATGGTTGTCGTCGGCCAGACCGAGGGCAAAGGAGCCGTTTGAACCGTAATGGTTGCCGAGCCTGCTGGTCAGGCCGGATCCGGAAATCACCCCCTGGTCGATGAGGATGGGGCCGGAGGATTCGCTGAGATCGAGATCGACTGCCGGGACATGGATGTCGGCCCGATCGACATCCACGGCAATGGTCATGGCTGAGATATCGGCAAAGGCGGCCAGCGGCGCGGCAAAACGGAAGTGTGCCGATTTCGCGCCGCCGCCCCGGACGATGTCGCAGACCAGGGCGGTGGTCTCGTTGTCGCCGAGCAGGGCGAGCAACCGCTGCCGGATATCGGTGAGATCGATGGGGCCGCTGGCCAGGTCGAGCCGGTACTCCGGAGCTGGTGAGCCGGTCGACTGGCTGCGGCTGACCGAGCCGGAAAAGGAGAGGTCCGGTTCACGCAGGTGCAGCTCGTAGATGCGGGCGGCGACGTCAGCGCCGTTTTTTTCCAGCAGGAGACTGGCCTTGTCAAAGTCAAAAGACACCGCTTCGTCGAGCCGTTGCAGGGCAAAGGAAGGGATGCCGCCGGAAAAGAGGAGCTGGCTGCTCTGGCGGCCCTGGCCGCGGATATCGCAGGTGAAATCGACCTGGGACGGCAGGGGCCGGAAGAGGGGGCTGGGGGATGCGATAAG
>CAZUZJ010000050.1:0-12400 GCA_964624225.1 uncultured Desulfobulbia bacterium
CATGTCCGCTATTTCCGGAGCACCATCCATGAAGTGATCCATGGCGGCGCTGTTAGCGCCGGATCAGGTTACTGACGGAGGCATTCCCGACGCCAGCAGCAGCTTGCCTGGTCGCAGGCCGAAGCGTCCCGGCCAAAGCAGCTTGCAAACCCCTCCGCGTGCTGGATGGCACGGATCAGATCGGCCTTTTTCAGATTGCCCGGCTTAATGCCCAGTTCCCTTGCCTTTTTCCGAATTTCCTCAACAGTCATTTTTTTCTCCTTCTTGTGGGGAAAGAACTTTATGCCGCGCATTTTTCCGTTGCCTGCCGTCTGCCGGTGTCCGCTTTTTTCTGGCAGTCGAAACAGAGGATGGCAAAGGGAAGTGAATGGAGCCGCTGTCCGTCGATTTCCTCGTCGCATTCATTACAGATACCGTAGGTGCCAGCCTCAATCATTTGCAGTGCCCGGTCAATGGTGTTGATCGTCCGGCTGATCGAATCAAGCTGGAGAAGGCTCATGCGATTCAGGTGTTCCCTGGTGGAGCGGTCGCCGTCTTCCATGCCGGCGCCGACAATCATCTTGCTCTCCTCGGAAAAAATGGCTGTCTGATACTCCTTCTGCCGGCGCAGCAGATCAGACCGGTACGATTGCAGATGAACGAGATGCTGGGTGGTGTTCATTTTCTTTCTCCATTGGTTGAAGTTCAGGCGGAAAGCCACTATCCCGATGGAATCGGGGCGGGTCTGGTAATGCATTTGTAATGCGTTTTTAATAAAATGTTAAAAATTTCCATGCATTATGTCGTCATGCCACAGGGAGAGAAGATGCCATGAAAGACGACCAGACGCTGCACGCTGCCCTCGAGAAGGCGGCCAAATACATCTGCCGGGCGAAATGCGGACTCTGCCCGATCCGTGAAAAGGATTTTCAGTGTCCGGGGGAATGCACGGTTTCCACCCTGCCGTGGCAATGCTGGATAATCTATTTTTGCCAGCAGGCAAAAGAGTCCGGCCGCCAATGAGTTTTTTTATGCCGGACTCTCGGCCAGGAGCTTGCTGTGCTGCCGTTTCACCTCGGCCAGGGCCTCCTGACAGCTCTGTTCCTGGTCGCGCAACAGGATTTCGAGTTTTTTGATGTATTCCTGCTGAACAATCAGTTTTCTCTGTAATTTTTTGAAATCATCCAATATTTTTTCATTCATTGTTTTTCCTCATGATGATGTTGTTGTGCCCTAAAATGACCGGGTGCTAGCGACGTTCAGTTCGTCATCCCCCCTCTTTTTTTGCAGTAGTTTCTCAAGTATAACCACCCATTTTTAGAAATCTGTTTCATTGTTTTTAAAATTGCGTCCAGTCGCATTGCCGGGTGATTTTCCCTTCGCCATTTTTGTCGAATGGTAAAAAAAAGACGATTCCGACTGGAGGTGTATTGTAATTCGTCATTTTCACTTTCCCGCCTGCCATGGTTTTCGGGTTTTGCGGGACCATCTCTTTTTGCCAGCGCTGATCATATCCTCATCCTTGCCAACGAAAAAATAAGATAAACCTAACATTGACTGAATACGGGCCTGTTACCAATGAAGGGGACAACGGCATAAGTGGATATTTATTTATGAGCGAAGTTTCCGGCGACCAATACAGGACTTTATGGAGGTGGTATGAAATCGATGTATTTCCGTTCAATCTGGATTTCAGATCTGCATCTTGGCTCAAAAAACGTCAACAGCGCCTATCTGCTCGAGTTTCTCCGCCACACCGATTCCGATTATCTCTACCTTGTCGGTGACATCATCGACTTCTGGAAGTTACAGAAAAAGGTTTACTGGCCGCAGATCAACAACCGTATCGCCCGCGCCATCCTGCGCAAGGTCCGTGCCGGCACCACGGTGATCTATATCCCCGGCAATCATGACGAGGTGATGCGAAAATTTGCCGGCCAGACCCTGCGCGGCGTGCTGATCGCCGAGGAGGTCATCCATGAAACCCTTGATGGTCGTCGTTTTCTCGTCACCCACGGGGATGAATTCGATCCTGTTGTCCAGCACAACAAATGGCTTGCCGAGCTGGGCAGTTTTGCCTACGAGATTCTCCTTTCAATGAGCGGCTGGCTGAGTCGGCTGCGCAGAAAAATGGGCCTGTCCTACTGGTCTTTGTCCGCCTTTCTCAAGCACAAGGTCAAGCAGGCCGTCAATTTTATGGGGCGCTTTGAGGAGGTGGTCATGCACGAGGCCAGCCGCCGTCAGGTGGACGGTCTGATCTGCGGTCACATTCATCATGCCGCCATCAAGAGGATGGATAACATAACCTACAACAATATCGGCGACTGGGTGGAGAGTTGCACGGCCCTGACCGAAAACATGGACGGTCGACTGTCGCTAATCACCTGGACCGATAACCATGCCCTGACCGGGGTGGAGGAGAAAAAGTATGCGGATTGCTGTCGTAACGGACGCCTGGCACCCACAGGTTAACGGAGTGGTAACCACCCTGACCCGCACCGTTGCCATGCTCGGCGAGGCCGGTCACGAGGTGACGGTCATCAATCCCTGGATGTTCAAAACCATCCCCTGCCCAACCTATCCGGAGATCCGTCTCTCCCTGTTTCCAGGCCGGCGGATACGGGAGATCCTCGATTCCTTTCAGCCGGATGCGATCCATATCGCCACCGAGGGGATGCTGGGCTGGTCGGCGCGCCGCTATTGCCGAAAGCGCGGGCTGCGCTTCACCACCTCCTACCATACCCGTTTTCCGGAATATGTCAGAATGAGGATACCCTTGCCCCTGGCCCTGTCATATGGCCTCATGCGCCGTTTCCATTCCGCGGCAAAACGGACCATGGTGGCAACAGAGGATTTGCGTGATGAACTGAGCGGTCGCGGATTTGCCAATCTTGTCCTCTGGTCGCGCGGAGTGGATACGGAAATTTTTCAGCCCCGGCCCAAAGATTTTCTGTCTGACCCGCGGCCAATTTCCCTCTTTGTCGGCAGGGTGGCGGTGGAAAAAAACATCGAGGATTTTTTGCGGCTCGATCTGACAGGAACGAAGTATGTTGTTGGTGATGGTCCGGCCCTGGCGGAAATGCGAAAAAAATACCCAGATGTCCGCTTCCCCGGTTACAAAAAAGGAGTGGAGCTGGCTCGCTATATGGCGGCCGCCGATGTCTTTGTTTTTCCCAGCCGCACCGACACCTTCGGCCTCGTTATCCTTGAGGCCCTGGCCTGCGGCGTGCCTGTTGCCGCCTATCCGGTCACCGGGCCGCGCAGCATCATCCGTTCCGGAGTGACCGGCTGTCTCGATGAGGATCTGGGCAAGGCGGTGATGGGAGCGTTGCGCCTTGACGGCGCTCAGTGCCGCGTTTTTGCCGAGAACTACTCATGGCGCAGATGCACGACCCAGTTTTTTAACAATCTTTTTGTTCCTGCGGCCCGCAGGGTTCCTGTCCTTAGCCGGGATGACGGGATGGTCGCTGACAATGTCCAGAAAGAAAAAATCAGGGGATAAGGGTGATAATGGTTTTGGCCGTGCCTGGTAGGCCATGTATCCCTTCGTAGCGGAGAAAAAGACCGTCGGCGCTGCGGAACCAGTATGATGCCTGCCAGAGACCGGCAAGCATGCCGTCCGGTCTGATCGTCACCCTGGTGGCGACAACGGTATCGCTGCCAATGGTGATTTCCCTCATTTCTTCTCTGGTGGCCTGAAATTTCTGGGGTTTGAGTGTGTCGGGCCGGATCATCCAGAATCGCTGTTTTTCTCCATTGCCGTGGGCCAGCAAATGCCTCAGAGAGTAAGAAAGGGGCTGGAACCACGGTAGATCATCAAGAATGATTTTCCTGTCAATGGCCTCTCTTTCATCGCTTCCGGCGATGAAAAGGATGTTGTCCTCCCTTCGGGCCGAGATGTCGGTATCCTCCCCCTGCATGCGCCATGAGATTGTTGCCCCGTTTTGTTCGCAGACATTGATATAATGGGTCCTGTCGCCTCTGGAAATAATGGTGATGGTTTCCCCGTCGCCAGGGTAAAGCTGCCAGTCGAAAAAGGTCGTCTTTGTCCCGTGCTGTTCAGCGTAGCGGTAGATTTCCGGGCCCGAAATCGCAGGAGTAGCCAGCAGCAGCTGAAGGGAAAGCAAAGCGGTGAGGAGGTAATCAGGGTGCAACTTTTTTGTCTGTACCATCGGAATCAGGATTAAGGTGTTGATGGAAGATTGCGGGAAAAAGGATGGCGCGCAGAACGATGTTCTTTTCCGCTTATGATAGGCGGAAAGTGTTTTGTCTGGGTTTGGATTGCGTTCGATTTGTATCAGGACGCTGTTTTGGGGCGGGAGGGATCATTCATCGCAAAGTTTTCTCCGTTGCCGGAGAGTTGCAGGTCGTGCAGGCGGCGGTAGAGGCCACCCTTGGCCAGCAGTTCTTCGTGGCGGCCCTGCTCCCTGATGCGGCCCTGTTCCATGACGAGGATGGTGTCGGCCCGTCGGATGGTGGAGAGCCGGTGGGCGATGACGATGCTGGTGCGGCCGGCCAGGGTGGAGGCGATGGCCCGGTCGATGCGCATCTCCGTTTCCGAATCAACGCTGGCGGTGGCCTCGTCCAGAATCAGCACCTCCGGATCGCGGGCCAGTACCCGGGCAAAGGCAAGCAGCTGTTTTTCGCCGGCGGAAAGGTCCATGCCGCCCTCGCCGATCAGGGTGGCAAGGCCGTCTGGCAACCGGCTGATGAGCCCGGTGAGCTGGGCCTGGCGGGTGATCGCCGCCACCTGTTCCGCTGGCAGTTCCCGGCCGAGGAGGATCTTGTTCCTGATGGTGCCGGGGATGATGAATACCTCCTGCATCACCAGACCCATTCTGCCCCGCAGCCACCGGCTGTCAAGCTCGCGCAGGTTACGACCGTCGAGGAGAATCTCCCCGTTGTCAGGATCATAGAAGCGTTCCAGCAGCTGGACGATGGTCGATTTGCCCGAGCCGGTGGCGCCGACAATGGCCAGCGTTGTTCCTGGCGGGACAACGAAGGAGAGATCGTCCAGAACGGGCGTGCCTGGGGCGTAGGAAAAGGAGACATGGCGGAATTCCACCTGGCCGGCGTCGGCCGGCGTCTTTGTCCGGATCGTCCCGGCGGGGAGGGAGGGTGTGGTGTCGAGCAACTCGAAGATCCGTTCCGCCGAGGCCATGGCTGACTGAACGATGGAGTATTTCTGGGAAAGCTCGCGGATCGGCTGGAAAAAGAGGCGCATATAGGCGATGAAGGCCGAAAGCTCGCCGAGAGTCATCTGCTCGCGGATGACGCTGCCGCCGCCGTACCAGATGATGGCGGCAAGGGCAATGGCGGAAAAGAGCTCGATGGCCGGCATGAAGATGGCAAACAGCTTGATCTGGTGGAGATTTTTCTCCAGGTACGCCTGGTTCAGCTCGACGAATTTTTCCCGGGTGTCTTTTTCCCGCTGGAAGAGCTGGAGCACCGCGATCCCGCTGAGCGATTCCTGCAGAAAGGCGTTGATCCGGGCAAGCCGGGTGCGAATGACCCGGAAAACGTCGCGGGCCAGCCGGCTGAACCAGAGGGTGTTGCCGATGATGAACGGCACCAGCAGAGTGAGAATGAGGGCGAGCCGCCAGTTCATCCAGTAAAGGATGACCATGATGCCGGCCAGCTGGATAAAGTCGTTGAAGAGGGTGACGATGACCGAGGTGAACATCTCGTGCATGTTCTGGATGTCGTTGGTCAGCCGTGTCACCAGCTTGCCGGCGGGATTGTTGTTGAAGAAGGCGAGATCGAGATCGAGCAGGTGGCGGAAGAGCTGCTGGCGCAGGCGGTGCATGATGGCCTGGCCGATCCACTCCAGGAGGAAGACCTGGCTGAAATTGGCGGCAAAACCGCCGAGGATGACGCCGACAAAGAGGACGGCGAGGCGGGCCAGGCCATCAATGCGCACTGCGGGGGCAAGGTCGGTGGCGACGATGAAGCGGTCGATGCCGAGCCGAACCATGTGGGGCAGGGCGAGGCCGGCGCCGATGACAACGAGGGAGAGCAGCACCGCGACAATCATTTTCAGCAGGTAGGGCCGGGAATAGGCGATGATGCGCCGCCAGATGCCGGTGTCGGCGAAGCGGCCGAGCTGATCCTCCTCGAAATAACCGAACCCGTACCGCATGTCAGTCGTTCTCCCCCCCGGCAACCGTCTGATGCCGATAGATGGTCCGGTAAAAATCGTTGTTCGCCAGCAGGGCATGGTGGGTTCCCCGGGCCGCGATTCGTCCCTCCGCCATGACCAGGATCTCCCCGGCATCGGCGAGCGGCGCCACCCGATGGGAAACAATGAGGCAGATCTTGCCGCGCAGCAGTGCGGCGATGCCGGCGATGATGGCATGTTCGGTTTCCATGTCCACCGCCGACAGGCCGTCATCGATGATGATAATCGGCCGGTCCAGGAGCAGGGCCCGGGCCAGGGCGATGCGCTGGCGCTGGCCGCCGGAGAGTTTCACCCCGCGCTCACCGATACGTGACTGGTAGCCGTCCGTCATTGCCATGATCTCGTCGTGGATGGCGGCGGCCCGGGCCGCCGCTTCGATCTCCTTTATGCCGGCATCTGGTCGGCCCAGGGCGATATTGAAGGCAATGGTCTCGGAAAAGAGGATGGTCTGCTGAGGGACATAGGCCACGGCGCCGCGCACCGCGGCAAGGGCAAGATCGTTGACATCGCGGCCGTCGAGCAGATAGCAGTGGTCAGCCACCGGATAGAGGCGGGCGAGAATATGGCAGAGGGTGCTCTTGCCGGAACCGGTCTTGCCCACCAGGCCGACAATGCCCTCACTGAGAGTCAGGTTGATGTCAATGAGGGCGGGGTGCTGCTGGCCGGGATAACTGAAGGTGAGGCGGTTCAGGGTGAGGCGACGGGGCGGGGGCGGCGGGGGCACCGACCCGACTGGATCGGCGAGCAGCGGTTTTGCGGCGAAGACCTCCTGCAGCCGGCCAAGAGAGGTCGCCCCGCGTTGAAAGAGGTTGACCACCCAGCCGATGGCCATCATTGGCCAGGTGAGCATGAAGAGATAGGAGATGAAGGCGACGAAATCGCCCACCGTGATGACCTCGCCAATGGCGAGCCGGCCGCCGAAGAAAAGAACGAGGAGCAGGCAGCTGTTGGCCACCAGGCCGGAGAGCGGCTGCAGGGTGCCCTGGATTGTTGCCACCTTGAGGTTGCCGGCAACGTACCTTCTTCCCAACTGGTCGAAATGCTGTGTCTGATTCTCTTCCTGGGTATAGGCCTTGATCAGGTGGATGTTGTGGAGGGTCGAGCCGGCGAAGGTCGTCAGGGAGGCAAAGAGCTCCTGCACCTTCTCGAACCGTCTGTGCAGCAGGCCGGAGAGCAGCCGGGTGGAGAGGGCGAGAACCGGCATGGGGGCGACGGCGATCAGGGTGAGGAGGGGATTGATATAGGCCATGAAGCAAAGCGCTGCCACCGTCATGACCACCGCGTCCACCGCGGCTACGAGCCCCATGCCGCAGGCGAGCTGGACCGCGGCGAGATCGTTGCTGGAAAGCGCCATGGTGGCGCCGGTGGGATGGCGCTGGAAAAAGGCGCTGTCCAGGGTGAGGATGTGGGTCAGCAGCCGGTCCCGCAGATCCCGCTCCACCAGTCTGGAAAAACCGAGGACCAGGGAACGCCAGAGAAAACGGCAGACGGCGATGCCGGCGGCGGGCAGGAGAATGAGACCGGCGCAGGCGAGCAGCAGGCTGTCGCTGGCCGTCCCCTGGGCCAGGGCGTCAACCGCCCGTTTGATAAAGCGGGGGATAAGCAGCTGGAGAAAGTCCACCAGCAGCAGGGCAACGAGCCCGGCCACCAGCCGGGGCCAGTAGAGGCGGAAAAAGGGGGTGAGCATGGAGACGGCCTGGAGAAAGGAGATCCCGGCTCGTTTTGCCGGACTCTTCACAGGCAGTCGTCTCCCGGCCGGCAACCCAGGGCGGATTCCTTCATGATGCCTCTCCCACCACCCGGCTGCGCAGGGTGCCGTACCGCAACCGGATGCGGAGCAGGTCGCCCTCTGCGGCCTGGTCGGCGCGGCGGAGGATCGTTTCGTCCTTCTCGCGGCTGACAATGGCGTAGCCGCGACCCAGCACGGCAAGCGGGCTCACCGCATGAAGCAGGGCCGCCGTTTTTTCCAGTTCCCGGCCCTTGCGTTCCAGGAGCAGGCCGGCGAGCTGGATGAGCCGGTCCGCCTCTTTTTCCAGGGCACGGCGCCGGTCAGCCAGGTGTGTCGCCGGGTTGTGGCGGGCCAGTCGTTTTTCCAGATCGATCAGCTCGGCCTGTCGCGCATGAAGAATGGCGACCATGGCCGCGGCCAGAGAAAGCTGGATGTTGTCGAGCCGCAGACGGTGATGGGCAAGCCGGCTGACCGGATCGCCCAGGGCCTGGCGGGCAAAGGCGAGCCGTCGGCGCAGCTGCTCCATTTTTGCCAGCAGGGCGGCGCGCAGCCGTTTTTGTCGGTTGTCCACCAGCTCGCGTAGGGCGTCGCGATCCGGCAGCACGTCTTTTGCCGCTGCGGTCGGCGTGGGCGAACGATGGTCGGCGACGAAATCGGCAATGGTGACATCCACCTCGTGGCCGATGGCGGACACCACCGGCAGGCGGGAGGCGAAAATGGCCCGGGCCACCGTTTCCTCGTTAAAGGCCCAGAGATCTTCAAGGGAGCCGCCGCCCCGGCAAAGAACGACGACCCCCTCTTCCTCACGGCTGTTGACCGTGGCAATGGCCTGGGCGATCTCCGTTGCCGCGCTCTCGCCCTGCACCCGCACCGGATAGATACGGATGGGAACCCCGGGAAAGCGGCTGGCGGCAATGCGCAGGAAATCATGGAGGGCTGCGCCGCCGGGGGAGGTGACAAGAAAGATCCGTTCCGGCAGAAAGGGCAGCCGCCGTTTGCGGGCAAGGTCGAACAGCCCTTCGGCGGCCAGCTTTTTTTTGAGGGCGTCGAAGGCGATCTGCAGGGCGCCGGTTCCCATGCTGTCAACGAAGTCGGCAATGATCTGAGATTCGCCCCGTGGCTCGTAAACCGACACCCTGCCCCGGCAGATGACCTGCATGCCGTCCTGAAGCGGGGCGGCGAGGTAACGCTGCTGAGGCTTGAAGAGTACGGCCCGGATCTGCGCCTCGCTGTCCTTCAGGGTAAAGTAGAGATGTCCGGAAAAGGGGCGTTTGAGGTTCGATATCTCCCCGGACACGGTGACAAAGGAGAATTCCGTTTCCAGCAGGCCGCGGATGGAGCGGGTCAGTTCGCCGACGGACTGGACGGTGGTCGCATAAGGAGAGAGAGGCATGGGAAGCGGGCTCTTTTTGCTGTTTGCCGGGACGGGACAAAGTGATGCGTTGATTTTTTTTCTTCCGGCTAGTAAAGTAACTGATTTGTAACTATCCAGCTTAAGAAAAGAAACTGGATCGCTCCGCTTTGGCGATCAGCGGTCGCCCGGGTTGGTGACCCGCTGCCGGCAGCAGGGCTCAGTCATCATAGAGACTGCTGCGCCGACTTTCAAACAAAAAAAGGCCGGGCCGGAAAAAAGCGTCGGTTCCGCACCCGGAATAACATGATCTGCAAAAGGATTCGGAGATGACGGAAGAACAGAAAAGCCCCTTTTTGAAGCTGCACGTCGAAGAGGTAACCCAGGCGAAGCGCACCCTGCTCGATGAACTCAATCTGCCTCCCCGGCTGCGCCAGTTCATCCGCGACAATGTCCGTCTGCTCCAGAATGGCCTGATGGCAGTGCTGGTGCTGACCATTGCCTGGTCCGGCTACGACTATTACAGCACAAAGCAGCGCAATGATTCCACCGCCATGCTGGCTCAGGCTCTCAAGCTGGAGAAGCCGGAAGAGCGACAGTCCGAATTGAATCGCCTGCTGGCCGAATATCCGCGCAGCGGCGCCGCCCTGTGGGGCAAAGTCGCCCTGGCTCATGAGCTGATGGAGAACAAGGAATACGGTAAGGCGCGCGAGACCCTGGCTGCGCTTTTGGCAGCGGTGGACAGGAAGGATCAGGTCTACCCGCTGCTGCTGCTCGATCTCGCCCAGGCCTGTGAACTTGATGGCAAACATGATGAGGCCCTGACCCATTACACCGCATTGCAGGGGATCAGCGGTTTTGCCCTGCTCGGCCACCTTGGCGGGGCGCGGATGCACGAGGTGAGCGGTGACAGTGGCAAGGCCCGGGCCAGCTACGAGGCGATCAAGGCGATGGCCGACCTTGATCCCGCCATGCAGGAGTGGGTGACGGCCAAGCTGGCCGCCATGTGAGCCGGCCATGGAGATTATCCGTTCGCCGCGGGAGATGCACTCCTGGTCGAAAAGGGCGCGGGAGGCGGGTAGGACGCTTGCTCTCGTGCCGACCATGGGTTTTTTTCATGACGGTCATCTGGCCTTGATGCGCCGCGGCAAAGAGCTGGCCGATCAGGTGGTGGTCTCCCTTTTTGTCAATCCCATCCAGTTTGGTCCCAACGAGGATCTCGCCCGCTATCCCCGCGCCTTTGAGCGGGACCGGGAGCTGGCTGAAAAGGCGGGGGTCGCCGTTCTCTTTGCCCCTGCGGTCGAGGACGTTTATCCCGCCGGCTTTGCCAGTCGGGTCGAAGTGGACTTTCTGACCGCGACCCTGTGCGGTGCTTCGCGGCCCGGTCATTTTGCCGGGGTCACCACCGTGGTAACCAAACTCTTCAACATGGTGCAGCCCGATTGCGCCATCTTCGGGGAAAAGGACTTTCAGCAGCTCGCGGTGATCAGAAAAATGGTGGCCGATCTCAACATGCCTGTTTCCATCGTTTCCCACCCCATTGTCCGGGAGGCGGACGGACTGGCCATGAGTTCCCGCAATGCCTATCTTTCCCCGGCGGAGCGCACCCGCGCCCTCTCTCTCTCCCGTTCCCTGCGGCTGGCCCGGGAACAGGTCGCGGCAGGCGAGCAGGATCCGATCCGGCTGCGCGAGACGGTGGTTGCTGAGCTGCGGGGGGCAGGGGCGGACGACATCGATTATGTGGAGATCGTTGCCAGCGACACTCTGGCGCCGGCAGCCGGTATCTCCGAAAAATCACTCCTTGCCCTGGCAGTGCGAATCGGTCGAACCCGGCTGATCGACAATACCCTGCTCGTCGGGTGAGGTTCTTACGTCATATGACAGGCCCGCACGGGCCGAGGTGAATATATATGCTGCGCTACATGCTCAAATCAAAGCTGCACAAGGCCACGATCACCCAGGCCGATCTGATGTACGAGGGGAGTCTGACCATCGACAGGTTGCTGATGGAGGAGGCGGGACTCTATCCCTTTGAAAAGATCAAGGTCTATAACATTTACAGCGGCGACCGTTTCGACACCTACGCCATCGAGGGGGAGCCGGGTTCCGGCGTTATCGGCCTCAACGGCGCGGCAGCTCGCAAGGGACAGGTCGGCGATCTCATTATTATTGTGAGCTATGCCCTGTTTTCCGAAGCCGAGCTGAAGACCTTTAATCCGAAAGTAATCATCCTTGACAAGGATAACCGGGTCAAGGAGCGGATTCGGACCGATTTCGCCGGCAGTCCCCTTGTCCGCCATCTTTTCTGATTCGTCATGTTCCTCGTTGTCGCCGCCACTGAGTTCGAGCTTGAACCGGTCAGGAAAAATCTGGCCGCGGCCCGTAATGTCGCCTTCCTCGTCAGCGGGGTCGGACCGGTGGAGGCTGCCTTTGCCCTGACCCGCTATCTTGCTCTCCATCAGGATGTTGCCGCGGTGGTTAATGTCGGGGTCGCCGGCGCCTATCCCGGCGGTGGGCTTGATCTTCTCGATATCGGGCTGGCCCGACGGGAGATTCTTGCCGATTTCGGCATCTGTCACGGGGAGTGGATTGAAGCCCTGTCAGGGGAAACCATGACGATTAACCGGGAGTTTTCGCTGGACAATCAGCTCTTTGCCGAGTCGCACCGGATCCTCGAACTGGAGCAGCTGCCCTGCGGCAGCGGGACCTTTGTCACCGTAAACTGCGCCAGCGGAACGGCCAGGCGGGGCGCCTATCTCCGCAATTCCTGCAACGCCGTCTGCGAAAACATGGAGGGCGCCGCCCTTGCCCGGGTCTGCCTCGGTTTCGGGGTGGATATGGTGGAAATGCGTTGCGTCAGCAACATGGTGGAGGATCGTGATCCTGCCGCCTGGCGGCTGCGCGATGCCTGTGAGACCGCGGGTGACGCCGTTGCCCGGCTGGTGCGGGGACTTTCCGATGTGGCGCTGTCTCATCGATAAACGGGTTCGACGGCGGTCATGCTGAGTCTCGGATTTTCTCCCTGCCCCAATGATACGTTCATCTTTCATGCCCTGGTAAACCGGCGGGCCGCTCCCTGCTGTCCTCCCTTTGATCCGCCGCTGCTGGCCGACGTCGAAACCTTGAATGAATGGGCGCTGGCCGCTCGTCTCGATGTCACCAA
>CAZUZJ010000051.1:0-12361 GCA_964624225.1 uncultured Desulfobulbia bacterium
TGGCACGTTTTTTTCAAAGAATAACACCGGTCGAATTGCGGCACATTTCCGGACAGGATCTGCGGGAAAGGACAGGGAGCCGGGGCGAAAGAGGGAAGTCGCCTGGGCAGGCGGAGAATTATGAAAAAACGTTTTTTGGTTGTTGACGATCAATCCATGATCCGCTGCTTTTTGCGGGATCTCTTTCGCCATTTCGACCTGGACTGCGAGGAGGCGTGCAATGGCCGGGAGGCCATCGAAAAGTGGGAGCAGGAGAAGTATACCGCCATTCTCATGGACATCGAGATGCCGGTCATGGATGGGCTGGAGGCGGCCACCATCATCCGCGCCCGGGAAAAGCGCGAACAGCGCGGCTATACCCCCATCTACGCCATCTCCGGCTGCACCTTCGCCGATCCGCAGCAGAAGTGCCGGCAGGCCGGCATGGATGGCTTCATCGCCAAGCCGGTTATGATCAATGAGCTGCTTGACATCATCATGCCGCTGGCCAATGCGAACTGACATCCCCCCGTCCGGATGCCTGTTCCGGAATTACTGTGGAACAGCTCTTCCGGTCGTCTGCTGATTTCCCTTTTGAGATCACGAATTTTCTTGAAGAAATCCCGGAAATAAGTATCTTGGCTCTGTTACAGTTCATAATGACTCTCAGGAGAGGCAGAGGCCCGACAGAGGGTGATTGTTGCAAAAGTCTTTCTTTTTTTTCGCAGGGAGCAGATTGCGTGACCGAGACCAGTAAACGGTTTCTCGTTGTTGACGACGAAAACCTCATTCGTTTTTATCTGAAGGAATTTTTCAAGGTCCACGATCTGCCGGTGGACGAGGCGGTCAATGGCCGTGAGGCCGTCGAACGGTGGGAGGAGCAGGAGTACGCCGGCATTCTGATGGACATCAAGATGCCGGAAATCGACGGTTTTGAGGCGACCCGCATCATCCGTCGCCGGGAACGGGAGGAGGGACGGCGTCACACCCCGATTTTCGCCGTGTCCGGCTGCACCTTCCGCGATTTCGTCAAGCAGTGCGACGAGGCCGGCATGGACGGCTGCATCGCCAAACCGGTGGACTACGACAAGCTGGTCCAGCTCATTCTCCCCCTGACCGAATAATCCCGCCCGCTCTTTTCACCGCCGGCGCCTTCGGTCCGGCATTCTCTCTGCAATGTTTTCCGGTCACCCCTGTTTGCGCCGCGGGCCGCCCTTGCCCCCTCCTCGGCCGCCGCTCCGTGGCGGTCGTCCGCCCCGCGCTCCGGCCGGTCGCCGGGACGACGCCTTCAGCTTTTCCTGGTCGATGCTCTCCGGCAATTTCAGCCAGTCCTCCTCCGGCAGCCGACACTCCAGCTTGTGGCCGATATACGCCTCGATGTCCGGGATGTAGAAGGCGTCCTCTTCGCTGGCGAAACTGATGGAGATGCCGGTTTTGCCGGCCCGGCCGGTACGACCGATGCGGTGAACGTAGTCCTCCGGATCGTAGGGCAGGGTGAAGTTGAAGACGTGACTTACGCCCTCGACATGGATGCCGCGGCCGGCGACATCGGTGGCCACCAGAATCTGAATCTTGCCCGACTTGAAATCCTCCAGGGTCTGCATCCGTTTCTTCTGGGCCACGTCGCCGGAGAGCAGGTCGCATTTGATCTTGCAGTACGACAGGATGTCGGTGAGTTTGCGGGTCTCGTCCCGGCGATTGCCGAAGATGATGGCCCGATCGATATGCTGGCGGGTGATGATGTTGTAGAGCAGGGCATAGCGGTCGGCGGCCGAGACCATGTAGACGATCTCCTCGACGGTTTCGACGGTGACCTGTTCGGGCTCGATCTCGACGATGACCGGGTCTTTGGTCCACTGGGCCGAGAGGTGGTGGACCTCCGGGGTGAGGGTGGCGCTGAACAGCAGGGTCTGGCGCTTGCCTTTGGGCGGCAGACTGTAGACGATGTGGCGCACGTCGGGGATGAATCCCATGTCGAGCATGCGGTCCGCCTCGTCGATGACAAAGATCTCCACCTTGTTGAGGTGGATTTCCTGCTTGCGCTGGAAGTCGAGAAGCCGGCCCGGAGTGGCCACGACGATATCCACCCTACGGTTGTTGATGCTGGCAAGCTGCTTCTGGTAATCCATGCCGCCGTAGATCGGCGCCACCGTGAGGCCGGTGTGGCGGCAGAGGGCCTCGCAATCATCGGCGATCTGCAACACCAGCTCCCGGGTCGGGGCGATGACGAGGGCGCGGGGAGTGGCGCGTTTCAGGGAATGGTCCGGCGGATTGTGCAGGAGACGGGTGATGGCGGTAATGAGAAAGGCCGCGGTTTTGCCGGTGCCGGTCTGGGCCCGGCCGGTGGCGTCGCCGCCGCTCAGGGTGTGCTGGAGGATGGCGGCCTGGATCGGCGTGCAGTAGCGGAAGGAGAGATCGCAGATGCCGTGCATCAGGGGGGCGGGCAGGTCGAAATCGTGGAAACGGACCCGATCCTCCACCGGCGGCACGTCAAAGGAGGCCAGGTCCCACGGGGAAGCGGCCGGGGCGGCCGCTTCCTTTATCGGGACCGGCGGGGCGGCCGCCGCTGGCGTCACTTCCGGGGCGATCATCTCCGCAACGTCCCCAACAGCGGCCTGTTCGTCCGTTGCCGGCAAAACGCCTTTCCCCAGTCTGATCACCTCGAGACCGAAGACCGGACCGATGATGACATGGGTTTGCCGGGCAGTGGCGGCTGGCCTGCCCGACGACCTTCTCTTTTCCTTTCCCTGTGTCTGTGTCATCTGTGTTGCCCTCGCGCCAGGTTCTTTTCGCCGGGAATGACCGGCTGTCGGTTGTGTCTGTTTGATCGCCAGTAAAGAGATTTCGGTGCGCGGATCTGATGATCGCGCGCCGACAAGCAAACGGATGCGGATGAATCCGCAGAAAGAAGGATGGTGAAAACAAAAAAAGGGCTTAGAAGAAATCCTCTAAGCCCTTGACGGTTCCTGGTAGCGGGGAGAGGATTTGAACCTCTGACCTTCGGGTTATGAGCCCGACGAGCTACCGAACTGCTCCACCCCGCGTCACATTCAATCACTATACACTACTTCACCGTAATGTCAAGGCGTATTTTGCGCCATCTTCGGAAGGGATGGCGGCCATTGACAGGCGGCACGTTCGTATCGCTCTGGAGCCACCTGCCGGGATCGAACCGGCGGCCTTCGGGTTACGAATCCGATGCTCTACCAACTGAGCTAAGGTGGCCCGGAGTTGCCTCCTTTTAGCAACTGTCACCGCCGGTGTCAAGAGTTCTCTTGCTCCGGCAATCAGAGGACGGTCAGCCCGGCAAAGAGCCTGTCGGTCAAGGGGGCGGTGTTTATGATCCGCGCCGACTCGCCGTCATCGAGCCGCACCTCTCCCTCCAGCCGACCGGCGATCTTTCTGGCGTAGCGGACCAGCAGGGCGGCGGCGAGCCGGATGTCGTCGTCGTGGCGGCTGTGTCGTAACAGCCCGGTGGGGCCGGGCCGGTCGTGCAGGCGCAGGAGGATGTCGCCCGGCCGGCGCAGGCCGAGCACCGTGTCGTTTTCCTCCTGCTGCCGGCCGACAACGAGCCAGCCGCCGCCCGGCAGCCGGAACTGACGACCGATCAGGAGAAAACGGAGGTCATGGCGGTCGATCTCCGTACTCTCGGCGTAAAGCCGGCGAACCCGGGCCGCCAGATTGGGATCGGTCAGGGTGCAGCCACCGGCCGGATTGGGATAGCTGGTGATGCCGAAGCGCTCGGCCAGGGCGATCTGACCGGAGCGGCCGCGGCCGCTGAAATCTGGCAGCCTGTCGCGGTCGATGACGCCGGCCAGTTCAATGGCGGTCGGCTTCTGGGAGCGGGCGCAGAGAGGCCTGAGCAGCAGGGATTCGGCGCCGCTGTCCCGTTCGATGACGCGGAGAGTGTCTTTACGCTGCGACATGGGCCGCTGGCCGATGACCTCGCCGGTGATGATGCAGGAGGCGTCGAAGTCGGCCAGCATCTCTTTTGCCGTGCGGATCATGAGGATCTTGCAGTCGATGCAGGGGTTGAAGTGCTTGCCGTAGCCGTGGGACGGATTTCTCAGCATGGCGAGATAGGGATCGGTGATGTCGCGCACCATGACCTCGATGCCGCAGGTCTCCCGAATCCGGCGGCGATATGCCTCTTCATCGGCCAGCAGGTCATAATCGAAGAAGGGGGTGACGAATTTGACGGCGATCACCCGCACCCCTTGCGCCGCCACCACCCGGCAGGAGAGGATGCTGTCCAGTCCTCCGGAAAAGAGGGCCAGTGCGGTTGCGTTTTTTTTCATGCCAGTATTTGATGGTCTCCTAAAAATTGAAAATCAACCACAGAGCTCGCGGGGATAACTGTTTGTCGTGTCGAAAGGAGAAAAGTACCGCTTGCCATCAGCGGCGATTGCGGTTTATCAGCTCCCGGGCGTAGGCCATGGTTTGCTGCGTCACCGAATTGCCGTCGAGCATGGCGGCAAGCTCGGTGACCCGTTCGTCCTTGTCCAGCCGGACGATGATCGTCCGGGTCCGGTCGTCTGCCACCGACTTGCTGACCCGGTAATGGTCGTCGGCACAGGAGGCGATCTGGGGCAGGTGGGTGATGCAGAGGACCTGATGATGACCGGCCAGTTCCCTGATCTTGCGGGCCACCGATTCGGCCGCCTTGCCGCTGATGCCGCTGTCCACCTCGTCGAAGATGACGGTTTCCACCTGGTCCTTGCGGGCCAGCAGGCACTTGAGGGCGAGCAGCAGACGGGAGAGCTCGCCGCCTGAGGCGATCTGGGCGATCGGTTTGACCGGTTCACCCCGGTTGGCGGAAAACATGAAGACCGGTCGATCCGCCCCGGTTCTGTTGAGTCCGGCGGTTTTGTCTTCACCCTCGGGAAAATGAATCTCGAAGAGGGCCTGTTCTAGACTGAGCCCGGTCAGTTCATTCCGGATCGTCTCCGCCAGCTTTCCCGCCACCTCCCGCCGCCGGTGGGAAAGCTGATCCGCCGCCTTGTGCAGATCCGCCTCCAGCAGCTCCACTTCGGCGGAGAGCGTGGTCAGACGATGGTCCAGATCCTCGATTTCCTCCAGTTCGGCCGCCGCCTTGTCGCCAAAGGCGATCACGTCGGCCAGTTCCGGCCCGTATTTTCGTTTAAGGCGGGAGAGGATATCAAGCCGGGCGCTGATTGCCTCCAGCCGGTGCGGATCATCGGGGATTGCCTCCAGATAGGCGTGCAGGTCAGGGGCCTTGTCCTCAAGCTGGAAGGTGTAGCCGGCGATCTCCTCGGCCAGCGGCCCCAGAGCCGGATCAAGGGCGGCCATGGCGCCCAGGTTTTTGCGGAGCTGGGAAAGGGGGTCAATGGCATCGCGGAGCAGTGCGGAGCTTTTCCGGCCGAGCCGGGTCAGTTCATCGATGCTTTTCAGGCGTTCCTTTTCCTCAACCAGCTTTTCATCCTCAGCGGCGCTCAGCCGGGCCTCGCCTATCTCATTGAGCTGAAAGGAGAGAAAATCGCGACGCTGCTCCTTGTCCTGTTCCCTGGCCCGCATGGCCTCCAGTTCGTTTTTCACCTGGTGATAGCGGTCAAAGAGCTGGGCAAAACCGGTCCGTTCTGTGCGCAGTTCGCCCACCGTGTCGATAAAGTCGAGCTGATAACGGGGCACCAGCAGGTGCTGATGGTCGTGCTGACTGGCAACGCTGAACAGCTCCTCTGCCAGTTCGCCGGTGGTTTTGGCGGTGGCCGGACTGCCGTTGACGTAAAAGCGGCTGCGGCCCTGGTCAGAGAGGACCCGCTTGAGAATGACGGTGTCCTCCACGGCAAAACCCTGTTCCCGGAGACGTTCGACCAGTTCGTTCCGGTCATCGCCCACCTCGAAGAGCGCCTCGATGGTGGCGCTGTCCGTGCCGTTGCGGACCCAGGCGGCGGCACCCTTGCCACCGGAGAGCAGATGAATGGCCTGGAGAATGATCGATTTGCCGGCCCCGGTCTCGCCGGTCAGCACGGAGAGGCCGCTGTTGAAGGACAGCGACAGCCGGTCGATCAGCGCCAGGTTGGTGATGTGCAGTTCGCAGAGCATGTTGTCAATTGCCGGAGAAAGAGGCTTGAGGTTGACCGGATGTGGCACACCGTGTAAAATACCTTTACTTTTTCAGTGTTGTCAATTTTCATTTTTGCCATCTGCCTTCTCACCCCTCCTGGTCGGGATGGTGACAGAAGCAGACGGCAGGTGCGCAAACCACCACGGATTACCATGTATTTTCCCGCAGCAGTACAACGGCTCGTTTCTCTCTGGATAATCTTTTTCCTGCTCTGCATCGATTTCTCCCCCCTGTCCGGCAGTCCGGCCGCCCATGCCTTTTCCATTAAGGATGAACGGGAGTACGGCGAAAAGATGCTGGCCGTCATCCGTCGCGAATTCAAGCTGGTCGACGAACTCGACGTTCTCCAGTATGTCAACGATGTGGGCGATGCGGTGCTGGCCGGGGCCGGCAACCAGTATTTCGACTACCGTTTTTATGTGATCAACAACAAGGAATTCAACGCCTTCGCCACTCCCTCCGGCCTGATCTTTTTCCATTCCGGTATCATCGGCGCCATGGACACCGAGGGTGAATTCGTCAGCGTCCTCGCCCACGAGTGCGGCCATGTCATGTGCCGCCACATCGCCCAGCGCATCGAGAATTCCCTCAAGGTCAGTGCCGGGACCCTGGCCATGATGCTGGCCGGTATCGCCCTCGGCGGCGGCGCCCTGTCCCAGGCCCTGGTCACCGGCGGCATGGCCACCGGCGCGGCGTTGAATCTCGAATTCAGTCGCCAGGACGAGGAGGAGGCGGACCGGGTCGGCTTCACCCTGATGGAGAAGCAGCAGCGGAATCCGAAGGACATGCTGTCGATGCTCAACAAGATGTACCGCGAATCGAAGATCCGCATGGGCAACATCCCCCAGTATCTGCTCACCCATCCCAAACCGAAGCTGCGCATGGACTATGTCGAGGATCTCATGCACGTGAAAGGGGAGGGAGGGTACCGCGACTATGATCAGTTCGATTTTCTCCGCATGCAGAAGCGGGTCGCCTCCCTGACCCAGGAACCGCAAAAGCTCTTTGCCAGATATCGCAAAGAGATACGCGAGGCGCCGGATGAGATGACAAAAATCATGGCGACTTACGGGCTCGCCCTGGCCGATGTCTCCATCGGTAATTACGAGCAGGGGGTGGAAAAGCTGCGCCAGGTCATCCGCGTCTTTCCGGACAAGCCGATCCTGCTGGCCGATCTCGGCAGAATCTATGTCAACGGCGGCCAACTGGAGACCGCCCGCATGTATCTGGAAGAGGCCAGGGCGAAAAATCCCGACTGCTGGTACAGCAACTATCATCTTGCCCTGATCCTGCAACAGTCCGGCAACAGCGAACGGGCCGAGGCGCTCTTCAAACAGATCATGGGCCACGTTTCCGACTATCCGGATGTTTATTTTCAGCTCGGCCAGATCGAATCGAAACGGGGCAACCTGATGCTCTCCCATCTCTACCTCGGCAAGAATTTTTATTATGCCGGCAATTTTCCGGTCAGCACCTTTCATCTGCGTAAGGCCCTGGCCCTGGCGGTGGGGCCGGAACGGGAGGAGATCGTCATACTGCTCGACAAGATAAAAGAGGTTGAGTAAGCGTCAGCCCGGACCATGCCGCCCCCCACGAACGCCATGGAGCACGCCCAGTTGCCGGAACTGCGTTCGTTCACCTTCATCCGCAGCAGGGTCCGGGACGATTGCCGGGAATATCTGCTCACCCGGCCCGGCTGGCGGCAACGGATCATTGTCCGGGATCTCTCCCCCCTGCTGGTCGGCCGGCAGGACGGGACGGCGGCGTTGTCCCGGTTGACGCGGGCCTGGACCGCCCTGGGCAGCCATCCTCACTTGCAGAGCTGCTATGGCCCGGTATCGCCCCGAGGCGCGGCCCTCTTTCTCGAAGACATCGAAGGGGAGAGCCTCGACCGGCTGCTGGAAGACGGCAATCTCTCGCTCCGGACCATCCTTTCGCTTGCCATTCAGCTCTGCCACGGCGTCGAGCAGCTCCTTTCCGCTCATCTTCCCTGTCCGCCGCTGCCGCCGGAAAGCATCATCGTCACTCCCGCTTCCCTTATCAAGATCCGTGACCCGGTCCGGCCACAGACGTTTTTCGTAAGCCATGAAAAAAAGGGAGCGGAGCCCGCCGCCGTCGCCGCCATCGGCGCCCTGCTCGGAATCATGCTGCGGCCCGGACGTCTCCGCGACAGCGGCGGGCACGACAGCCTGCTGGCCGCCTTTGTCGGCCGCTGCGCCGGACCGGTGGCGGATGACGAGACCGTTGCCCACCTCCGTCGGCTGCTCAACGGTCTTTATCGGCGGATTTTTTCCGCCGATTGCCCCTATTATGCGCTTTCCTGTGATTTTCGGGCCTGCCACTGCAACAACATGGCGGTCCTCGCCCTTGTCGCGGGCCGATCCCGCCAGGGTCTCGCCCTCCTCCATCAGGCCCTGCGCCTGCGCGACCGGTTGCCGGAGGCGGTGGTCAATCTGCTGCTGGCCAGGATGCAATCCGGTCGTTATTCTCCGGCCCGGACGACAGGCATGATCGCGGCCGCCGTTGCGGACGGATGCTCCGCCGATCAACTGGCCGCCGTGCAAGGGATCGCCGCTGCGACGGCGGCGGCTGAGACAACCGACCCGCCTTATCTCCTCTGTCCGCCAATCCGCGCCCTTGCCATTTATCGGCAGGGCCGGACAGCGGCTGCCAGCCGGACGGTGCTGACCCAGCAACTGCGCCTGTTGCGCTATGAGTCGTGCGTGCAGACCCTGCACACCGCCTGGCAGCGGGAACGATTTGAGAAGAATCCCTTTTTGTCGGCACTCTATGCCCGGCTGCTGGCCAGAGGGGAGACGCGGGAGCTTGTCGGCGTCCAGCGCGCTGCCGTGCTGCGGGCCGGCGATGGACCGGTGCGCCTGCTCTGTCACCTGCCTGGTACGAAAAAGATTGTCCTCTGTTGCGGCAACGGCCCGCTTCGCCTCTTTCATTACGGCCGGAGGTGGGAAAGCCGGGAGTTGACCGGCGTCGGCGAGTCGTTCAGCGATCTGGCCGTTGCTCCGGACGGCTCGCTCATCGCCGCCATAACCGCATCAGGGACCATTCTGTTCTGGAAGGCAAACGGCGAAAAGGTTTTCGCAAAAAAGGCGCATGGCGAGGGAAGGGCTGCCATCGGCTTTTCCGGAGACAGCCGCTTTTTCGCAAGCTGTGGGGCGGACGGCCGGCTTGTTACCCGCAGCGTGGCGAGCGGCAACGAAAAAATTGTCTCCCTGGACTACCGGCAGCCGGTGACCGCTCTGGCCTTTGTCCCGCACCAGCTCGATCTGGTGATCAGTACTGAGGATGGTGCGGTGGAGATCCTCGCCGCCAGAGGGAAAAAATCGCTCTCCCGTTTTCGCGCCCACGACCGGGCCGTCACCGCACTTGCCATGGCGGCAAGCGGTGATTTTTTCGCCACCGCCGCCGATGCCATCCGGATCTGGGACCGACAGAACGCAACCTGCCTGGCAACGCTGGCGGGGCCGGGCCACGATGCCGGACCGACCAGGCTGCTGTTGGTTGGCGCCGGACGGCATCTGCTCTCCGCCGGCATGGATGACCTGATCCGCATCCACGATCTGGTTGACGACAGGGTGGTTACCGTGCTGGATGGCCGGGACAGCGGCATCACCTGCCTGGCAAAGGGAGCCAGGTCCCATTTTTTCTTTGCCGGCCAACAGAACGGGGTTGTGCTCATCTGGCAGCTCGTCTACAACCTCTTTTTCGGCTGAGCAAAAAATGATGGCGATTTTTGTTTAGTCATCCCCGAAATTGACTTTTTGCGAGATCATCACAAATAATGAAATCGTAAAAAACCTTTTTTTTGGCACAGAGACTAGAGAGAAAACTTCTAAATTACAACTACTTACATCATGGCGCTCTGTGATCTCTGTGGTTGATTTTCTGTTTTTGCGCCGCCAGCAAAAAATATCCGTGCCACAATTGCCGGTGTGCTATGATTTTACCATGCAGGTTTCTCTGCCGTAACTATCCAGCTTGGTGTCGTGGAGGAAGGCTCGGTCATGAAGCAGATCATCACCAGCGAAAAGAAGCCGATCAAGCTCTGGCTTGACGATATCGAATCCGGCGCTCTGGAGCAGGCGAAAAATCTTGCCAATCTCCCCTTTCTTTTCAAGCATGTGGCAGTGATGCCCGATGCCCACCAGGGATACGGCATGCCCATCGGCGGCGTCATGGCAGCCGAGGATGTGGTCATTCCCAATGCCGTCGGTGTCGACATCGGCTGCGGGATGTGCGCGGTTCGAACATCGCTGACTGCCAACGCCCTTTCCCGGGAAAAATTAAAAGGCGTGCTGGCCGGGGTCAGAAAGCTGGTGCCCTTAGGCTTTGCCCATCACAAGAAGACCCAGGACGAAACCCTGATGCCGCAGGCACCGGGGGGCGTTCTCCAGGCCCTGCCAGTGGTCGCCCGCGAGTACCGCAATGCCCTGACCCAGCTCGGCACCCTGGGGGGCGGTAACCATTTCATCGAGATCCAGCGGGGCAGCGACAATCGGCTCTGGCTGATGATCCATTCCGGCAGCCGTAATCTCGGCTTTCAGGTTGCCAATCATTATAACCGGCTCGCCATTGAGCTGAACCGTCGGTGGGGGGCGCACATTCCGGAAAAATGGCAGCTTGCCTTTCTGCCGGTGGAGAGTCCGGAGGGCAGGACCTATCTCGGCGAGATGCAGTACTGCGTCGATTTTGCCTATGCCAACCGTACCCTGATGATGGAGAGGGTCAAGGCCGCCCTGCAGGCGGTGGAGCCTCGCGTCATGTTCGAGCCGATCATCAACATCGCCCACAACTACGCGGCCCTGGAGACTCATTTTCACAAAAACGTCATGCTCCATCGCAAGGGCGCCACCAGCGCCCGGGCCGGGGAAACCGGTATCATTCCCGGCTCCCAGGGCAGCCCCAGCTATATCGTCCGGGGGCTCGGCAATACGGAGAGCTTTCAGTCCTGCGCCCATGGCGCCGGCCGGAAAATGGGACGCAAACAGGCCCAGCGCCAGCTCGATCTCGCCGCGGAACAGAAAAAACTCGATGACCAGGGCATTATTCACGCCATCCGCCATGCCGGTGATCTGGATGAGGCTGCCGGCGCCTACAAGAATATCGACGAGGTGATCGACAACCAGCTCGATCTGGTCGAGGTGCTGGTTGAGCTGCGGCCCCTGGCGGTGATCAAGGGGTGACTGGCACAGAGGGGATGAAGCGAGAGGATGGGTTGGCATCCTCATTATAATGACAAGAAAAAGGAGAATCGGCATGACAACACAACTTTCGTTCAGCAAAATCGAAAACGAGCTGTTGCCTGAATTCAGAAGAAAGATCGGCGCCGCCGAGTCCACCGCCGATGTGAAAAAATTCTTTGTCTACACCATGCAGGAGCTGTTCCGCCAGGTGTTTGCCGGCCAGATCGAGGTTGGTTTCGACGATATCGCCCTGCTGCCCAATCAGGCCCCTCCTTATTCCATCAGCGCCACCGTCCAGGACCACGACAGCTTTTCCGTCATCTGGGCGTCATCTGATCTGCCCCATGTGGTCAGCCGCTTTACCGAAACCGCCCTGAACCGCTACCGTCATCTGGAAAAGAATCCGGGCCGGACCGAGGCCAAAATCCGGATGTGAGGCCATGGCCACCGTTCGGCAACAGATCATTGCCCTGCTGACCGAGCGGGAGATGAATGCCGGAGAAATCTCCCGGGCGGTCTCCATCCGGGAAAGGGAGGTGTATGATCATCTGCAACATATCGCCCGGTCGCTTGCCGCAGCCGGGGCAAAGATGGTGGTGTCGCCCTATGCCTGTCTCGCCTGCGGCTACCTCTTCAGCGGTCGTCACCGCTTTAGCCGGCCGGGCCGCTGTCCTTGCTGCCGGAACAGCCATATCAGGATGGCTACCTATCATGTCGAAGGGGAGATTCGACGCGACCGGCATGACGGCTAACATCCTGAAATAACGTGTATGTCTACCCGATGTCGGGTCGGATGAGAGGCCGCATCTGTCGATGTCCTCTATTTTTTTCCGGTCTCTGCGCTAGAGTATGGTCATGCAGGAAACAGCTGCTGCCAAAAAAAAGAGCCAGGAAAAATTACGAAAGGAGGAGGTCATGAAAAAAGGGATTGTTGGCGCATTGCTTGTCATGGCGATCTTGTCATCGGTTGACGCCAGGGCCGACAGGGCAGGGGCGGGCACAGCGGTGGGGGTGATAAGCGGTGCGGCGGTGGGCCATGCCGTTGGCCGGGACACGGAAGCAACCCTGCTCGGCGCGGCGGTCGGCGGGGTATTCG
>CAZUZJ010000052.1:0-9407 GCA_964624225.1 uncultured Desulfobulbia bacterium
CTTCAGAAGCCGACAGAACCTCGCCCTTTTCGAAACCCTTGTTGCCGGCAAAAAGACTCAGTACCGCCGGCTGGAAAGTATTCTCGTCATCGGCACCATGCTGACCGTACTGCTGCTTGCCGCCATTGCCCATCGCAAACAGACGGAAATGGCGGAGCTGCACCGGGCCAAGCAATCACTGGCAAACGCCTATCGTCGTTTTGCCGCCATCGTCGATGGCCTCGACCACGTCGTTTATGTGGCTGACGCCGCCACCCACGAAATCCTCTTCATCAACCGGTACGCCAGGGAGAGGTTCGGCGATGTGGTCGGCCGTAAATGCTTTACCGTGTTTGGGGAAAAAGACGGAGAGAAGGTCTGCACCTGTTGCCGGGAGCGGGCGGATCGAACGAACGGAGAGATGCCGGCAGGCGGCTTTACCCTGGAAAGGCAGCTCAATGACACCTGGCAGGAGATCCACGGCCAGATCATCGATTGGGACGAGGGCCGCAAGGCGGTGCATGTGCTCGTCTTTGACGTCACCGAGCGCAAGAAGGCCCTGGCGGAACGCCAGGAGGTACAGGAACGGCTGCACCGGGCCCAGAAGATGGAGGCGATCGGCATGATGGCGGGCGGAGTCGCCCATGATCTCAACAACATCCTCGCCGGGATCGTCTCCTACCCCGACATGCTGCTCCTGGACCAGCCGGAGGACAGCCCCCTGCGCCGGCCTCTGACCACCATTAAACAGGCAGGCAGACGGGCCGCAGCCATCGTCGATGATCTGCTCAGTGTGGCCCGCGGCGTTGCCCCCCGCAAAGATGCGGTCGAACTCAACGCCATCGTCGCAGGGTATCTCGACTCACCGGAATTCTGCGAGCTGCAACGCCGGTACCCGACAATTTCCTGGCGCCCGGTACTGACTGATCAGTCCACCGCCCTGATCGGTTCAGCGGCCCAACTGACCAAGGCCCTGATGAATCTCGTCACCAATGCGGCGGAGGCAAGCAGCGGGCCGGGAACGATCCGCATCACCACCGAGGTGATTGCCGCCGCAGGGGAGGCAGGCGATGGGGTGATTGTTTTGCGGGTCAGTGACAATGGGCCGGGCATCCCCTCCCAGGACCTGGAGCGGATCTTCGAGCCCTTTTATTCCCGCAAGGTCATGGGTCGAAGCGGCACCGGCCTCGGGCTGGCGGTGGTGTGGAACGTCGCGCAGGATCATGGCGGGACGGTGGAGGTGACAAGCGATGGAATCGGCACCACCTTCACCATCCGCCTGCCCGCCGGGGCAGCCACTGCTACCCCCGCTGGCGAGGACGGGAGCGGCGCAGCACCACCTGCCAGGGAGCAGGGGCAAACAATTTTGGTCGTTGACGACGACGAGCAACAGCGGCTGGTGGCAACCAGTATGCTCAAACGCCTGGGTTATGAAGCGGTGGCGGTCGGCAGCGGCGCGGAGGCGATCGGGGTGACCGATGAGCGGCAGATCGATCTTGTCCTGCTCGACATGATCATGCCGGGCGGCATCAACGGCCGCGAGACCTATGAAAGGATACTGGTCCGGCATCCCGGACAAAAGGCCTTGCTCTCCTCCGGCTTCGCCGCCAGTGAGGAGGTACAGAGGGCTCTGAAACTGGGGGCGGCGGGCTTCCTCGCCAAGCCCTATACGATGCGCCAGCTTGCCGATGCCATCAGCGACGCCCTCACCTGATGGTTCTTTTGCCGCCTGTTCCGCATCGGCCCGATCAATCAGACGGCATGCAGGCCATTGCCCTGCGGGTAAGCAGCATCGGCCTCGAAGAAGAAGCGTTCTGCACCAAAGGCCGGCCGCAACTCATCAAGCCACGTTGCCTGTTCATCATAGGCGGCAAAAAAAGGCCGCCCCACCCAGTCCGAATTACGGCCCTGGAGCATCTGCAGGACAAACACCTTCTCACCATGCACTTCGGAAAGACCGTTGATCTGCACCTTACCGGGCAGGGCGGACATACTCGGTCCCCGCACGGTGCGGGCGATGCCGCTGACCTGCTTGTAGGCGGTTCGAAATATACGCCAGGCCCGGTGCAGGGGAA
Organism: uncultured Desulfobulbia bacterium; assembly: GCA_964624225.1. Lineage (GTDB taxonomy): Bacteria > Desulfobacterota > Desulfobulbia > Desulfobulbales > SURF-16 > DB1. The sequence goes on from CAZUZJ010000052.1 coordinate 2,055, forward strand.
GACTGAAATAGTGATGGGCCCCGGTATCCCTGACGACAAACATATAATACGGAATACAACCAACCGCCACCTGCTCTTTCCAGAGCCGGATCCAGTTCTCCGGCGTGTCGTTGATGTGGCGGAGCAGCGGCGACTGGGTGCGGATAACCGCCCCGGTGGCGCGAATGCGGCTGATGGCCTGACGAGCCAGATCCGGCCCCATCTCCTCTGGCACATTGAAATGAGCCATGATCGCCAGGTGCTTACCAGCCGCCACCACTTCCTCGAACAGGGCAAGGAGGTCGTCGGCATCCCGGTCACCGACATAGCGGTCCGGCCAGTAGGAGAGGGTCTTGGTGCCGATGCGAATGGTGCGCAGATGCGACAGCTCGGCTGCAAGCAACGGCCGCAGATAGGCGGCAAGCACCCTGGTGCGCATAACCAGGGGGTCGCCGCCGGTGAAAATGACGTCGGTCACCTCGGGATGGGCCGCCAGGTAGCGGACCAGCTCGTCCGCCTCCTGCATGGCAAAGCGCAGCTCCTCGACTCCGACAAACTGCGGCCAGCGAAAACAGAAAGTGCAGTAGGCGTGACAGGTCTGCCCCTGTGCGGGAAAGCAGAGCACCGTTTCCTTATATTTATGCTGCATGCCCCGCAGGACGCGGCCGTTCAGCATCGGTCGATTATGCTCCAGCTGGCCGGCGGCATGGGGATTGAGCTCCAGGCGAATCTCGTTGGCGCAGGCAATGATCTGCTTTGGAGTGGCATTGCCGCGCATCAAGGCGGCCATGCGGTCAAAATGATGGTCCTGCAACATCTCCCGACAGGGAAAGGTCAGACGAAAGAGCGGGTCATCCGGTACCCGATCCCAGTTAATCAACTGATCCACCACATAATTGTTGGTTTTGAAGGGCAGCACCCGGCCAACCACGTCGATGGCAAAACGCTCCTCCCGGGAAAGCCGCTGTATCTGTGGAATTTTGCGGTAATTGGCGAGAGTAAAGGCCTGATAGGAACTGGACTGGCCGGCGGGAACAACTGTACGAAATTGACAGGTAGACATGACGCCCTCCGTTTCTTTCCTGAGAATGTATCGCCCTTCCGGCTGGAAACGTTGAAGACAGCCGGACCAATGTGTCATTTTTTCAACTATTACTCTAGCACATATCCTCTATTTTTACAACCCAGGCCGCCCTTTTTTCGTCATTTTTCCAACACCCCCCCTGTTCAGGGCCGGGGGCGGGCACTGACCAATCCCGGGCAACGCAGCTGCTCCGATAACAGGACAGAATGCAAAATGGCATTTTTTTATATGAAATCGACAAGATAACTTGACGAATGGCCGACCATTTTTTTTTACCGGAATTCCTCCGCGCTCCCCAAAAAATTATCCATGCAGAGACGGGCAGTTAGTGAAAAAATGAGATTTAGCGAGAAATAACGAGAAAGAGAGAGAAAAAGAGAAGTTCACAAAATAGTGAAACAGGGGAAAGCAGGGGGATGACCGACCCTCTTCCCTGATCTCACGGGGGTTTGCCGGGGGGTGGGAAAAAACGCGTTTTTCTCGGAGGTTAGCGGCTGGATCCCCGCCTCCCCCCGTCGGACAAGGGTCTGGAGGGTGTTGATAACTCTGGCTTTTAATTCTGCAAATCAGGCAGAACCGTCTTTGACAGCAGCCCCTGTTTTTTTATAAAAGCAAACGCAAAAGAAACACGAGGCACATCTGATCCAAACATATTTCTCTCTTGTATTTATTCTCCCCATGACTTCAGGAACGGCTATGCTCTGGAACCAAATTAAAGAAATTTTATCGGAAAAACTCCCAGAAAGCGCATATTCGCTCTGGATCGCCCCGATTTCTGCCCAAGAAAACGGTGGCAATGTCCTTGAGCTGAGCTGCCCGGACGCTTTTTTCCGTTCCTGGGTTGCCGATAAATATGGGACAGCGATCGAGGAGGCCCTGCGGCTGATTGACCACCAGAATATGCAGATCGTTTTCCGCACCGACGGCCAGGCCGCCGGCCAGTCTCTCCTCGCCGCCCCCCGCCAACCCGCGCGGCTGCCGGATATCCCGCGGGTAAAATCGACCATCAGAACCCTGCATCCCCGCTTCACCTTCAATGAATTCATTGTCGGCAGCTGCAACATCATGGCCCATTCCGCCTGCGCCGACATCGCCATGAACGATACCGCCATCGGCAACTGTCTCTACGTCAAGGCGGGAACCGGACTGGGGAAAAGCCACCTGACCCATGCCGTCGCCCACCACATCATCGAAAACCGGCCGGCAACCCGGCTCAACTATCTCACCGCCCAGCAGCTCACCGCGGATATGGTGAAAAACATCAAGAACAACACCATGCAGCATTTCAAGGACAAATACCACCGCCAGTGCGATGTCCTCCTTATCGAGGACGTTCACACCCTGGCCGGCCGCCTGAAGACCCAGGCGGAACTGTCCGAGGCCCTTGACATCCTGCTGGAAACCGGCAAAAAAATCATCTTCACCAGCTCCATGGGGCCGCGGGAGATTCCGGACATCGACTCCGCCATCCGTTCCCGCCTCCTCTCCGGCATGGTGACGACCATCAATCCGCCGACCATGGAGACCCGGGTGAAAATCATCCGGCGCAAGGCGGAAATCAATGATCTCCTCCTCAACGAGGAACAGATCGTTTATCTGGCGGAACACATCCGCGGCGATATCCGGCAGGTGGAAAGCGCCATTGTCAGCCTCAAGGCGCAGTGCGCCCTGCTGCAGACAACCCCGGATCTCGGCATGCTCAAGGAGACCCTGGCCAACATTGTCGGCCAGCAACGCAATCTGTCGCCAATTGTGATCCGCGATTTCATCGCCGGCCAGTTCAAGATTGAGGTGGTGGAACTCCAGTCAAAGAGCCGCAAACAGTCGATTGCCCTGCCCCGTCAGATCGCCATGTATCTTTCCAGAAAGTATACCGACATGCCGCTCGCCGATATCGGCCGGGCCTTCAACCGCGACCACTCCACCGTGGTGCATGCCATCCGGACGATCACCGACAAGCGGACCCGCAACACCAGTCTCCGACGGCAGATGGAACTGCTGGAAGACCGGCTGGAGAAAAAATATCTGTAAAACCTCAGGTGAGGCGGCTCCTGCCTGACTGCAAAATATCAGGAAATCACCTGCAGAAATCACGGAATACATTGAGGTGCGCCCTGTTTTCAAAACATTCTCTCTGTGTGCTCCGTGGCTCAAAAGACTTTTTGCGGATCCATCAGAAATAAACCGCCTTCACCGCCGCCTCCCCCTCGCCGTGGCGGCCGCCGGCGGCAATGGCAATGGCCGCCTTTTTCGCTGACTTGATCATGTCGTTAATGCCGATGCCGTCCCAGCCGAATCCGCAGATGTAGAGATGCCGGTTGTCCCGTTCCACTGCGCTGCGGTAGGCAAGCATCTGTGGATGCTCCATCTCGAGCTGGGGAATGCCGCCGGCCGGACGCAGCACCCTGGCAAAGACCGGTTTGGCCGGCAGCGCCATCAGTTGCGAGATGTCGCGACAGACGGCAGCGATGATCTCCTCATCGGCGAGTTGCAGCCGTTCCGGATGGCGACGCCCGCCGACCAGGGCCTCCAGCAGCACCTTGCCATGGGGGGCGCGGTTGGGAAACATATGGGAGGAAAAAAGCACACCGAGGGTAAAGCGCTGCTCCCGTTCCGGGGCGAGGTAGCCGAAGCCGTAAGGAATCCGGGCGCTGTCGTCATAGCCGAGCACCACGTTGCAGATATGGGACATCGGTACTTCAGCAAGCGGTGGCCGGGCAAGGGGGGAGAGCAGCGGCAGACCGCTGTTGACCGGCAGGGCGAGGACCAGATAACGGCCCCGCGCCTCGCCATTGGCAAGGGAAAGCCGCCAGCCCTCTTCCTCCCGGATCAGCGCCGTGACCCCGGCCTTGAAGACGATCTCCTTGTCAGACGCCAGCACCTCCACCAGCCGTTCCAGTCCCTGGGGGAAATTGTTCATGGCCGGCAGCCGCCCCTTCGCCTTGGATTTTGCGGCCTTCATCTTTTTCAGCACCCCGCGCAGCACCGAACCGTGCTCCTTCTCCAGGGCGCGCACGCCGGGCATCACCGCGTCAATGCTGAGCCGATTAAAATCCCCGGAAAAACTGCCGGTGACCGCCGCATCGACCAGGGGCAGAATCTCCTTGCCAAACCGCCGCCCCGCCCACTGGCCGATGGTCTGATCCCGCCCATCGGGCCGAATCCACAGATCCCCCAGCACCCGGAGTTTCCCCCAGGGCGAGAGCAGCGGGGTGGTGAGAATCTTTGCCGGCCTCTGGGGGATCTGCACCAACTTGCCGCCATGGCAGACATAGCGATGGAAATCACCCAGCGGCGCCTGCTGGGCCTCCCGGTAGAGGCCGGTGTCCTCCAGAAGTTCTCGGCTCTCCGGGACATTGTCGAGAAAGCCGTGCGGGCCCCATTCCGCCAGAAAACCATCCTGGCGGAAAGAACGGATGGCGCCGCCGGGCCGCTCGCCCCCCTCGACCAGCAGCACCCGCAGCTCCGGGGCCAGTTTCCGGAGAAAATGGGCGGTGGCCAGACCGGAAATGCCGGCGCCGACGATGACGACATCGGAGATGTTTTCCATAATGAAAATTTCCTTTTCTTCGGGTAAAGTCACTGGAGCATGGACACCACAGCAGCAAAAAAGATCCTCATCATCGCCTATTCCCTCAGCGGCCAGACCAGCAATCTGCTTGCCCGCCTGACCGACGGGCTTGAAAAAAACGGCGTATCGGTCACGGTAGAACGGCTGCGGCCGCTGCAGCCCATCCGTTTTCCCTTTGGCTCGATCCGGGCCACCCTGCTGCGGATGGCGGCCACCTTCTGCCGCCGCCGCCTGGCCATTGCCCCGCTCTCCGACAAATGCCGGGGTCGCTTTGACCTGATCATCCTGGCCGGTCCGACCTGGTCTTACCAGCCGAGCGGCCCGGTTCTCTCCCTTTTTGACCGGGACGGAGACGCCCTCTTTGCCGGCCAGAAGGTCATTCCCTTCATCTCCTGCCGCGGCTACTGGCGGGCCCACTGGCTCGGTCTGCGCCACCTGCTCCGCAAAAAGGGAGCAAAGGTGGTCAATCGTATCATTTTCACCCACCCGGGCCGCGAACCGTGGCGGACCCTGGGCGTTTTCCTCAAGCTCGCCGGTCGTTTCCCGGCCCACTCCGGGCTCGTCAGCCGCCACTATCCCCGCTACGGCCATGCCAGAAAACAGCTGGAGGAGGCCGCCCTGTTCGGCGACATGCTCGGTCGGGCGCTCAGCAGCGGCCATGATCTATCCCACCTCGACTTTGCCACCCGCATTGCCCTGCACCCGGACATCGACGGATGACCAGGGGGCCGTGCACCGGGCCAGCCACCTCAGAATTCAATGCCCGGTCGCGCCGCAATCCTTTCTGTGTAATGGTGCTTCACCATTCTGATCTCAGAGACCAGATCCGCCGCCTCCAGCAGCCCGGCGCTCGCTCCCCGGCCGGTGATGACCAGATGGAGGCCGCGGGGCCGTCGCCGGATCAGCTCCAGCACCTCCTCCTCGCCCACCATGCCGTAGGCAATGAGATAGGTCAGTTCATCGAGCACCACCATGTCAAACGCATTACCCATGATCTTTTCTTCAGCAAAGGCAAAGGCGGCGCGGGCGGTGCTGATTGCCTCCGCCTTATCCTCCTTCGTCCAGGTAAAACCGCTGCCCCGGACATGAAATTCAACACAGTCGGCCAGCCTGGCAAAGCAGTTCGCCTCACCTGTCTGCCACTTTCCCTTGATGAACTGGATAATGCAGACTCGCAGGCCATGCCCGGCGGCGCGCAATGCCTGCCCAAAAGCGGCTGTTGACTTCCCCTTGCCGTCTCCGGTATAGAGCAGCACCAGGCCATTCTCTTTCTCCTTTGGGTCCGTCTCCTTCATGGTTGCTCTCCGTTGGTCTCGATGCCGGAAAATTTCTTTAACTGTTCGACGTAATAAGCCCGGTGTTCGGGATCAGCGCGCATTGCTTCGAGAATCGCCTGTCGCGCCTTTTCCGGGAAGCCATTGACCCAGTAGGCCAGGGCCAGGGTATCGAGGACATAGCCGGCCGGCCGCTGGGCCGCGGCGTTGCGGGCCAGCATCAGGGCCCGCTCCGGATCGCGATGACGCTCGTCGGTTGCAGTGAGGAGCAGCCAGGCGAGATTATTGAGCACCTCCGGTTGCTGGGGGGCGAGGGCCAGGGCGTTTTCATAGGAGGCAAGGGCCTCGGCGTAATGATGCCGTCCCTGCTGAAGATCACCGAGCAGCTGATGCCAGAGGGGATTGCCCGGCTCCTCCACCGTCTTTTCCGCATAGAGGCGGGCCAGGTGCTCCAGCGGCGCCCGCTCCAGCAGATCAGCGGGAAGCTTCCACAGGGTGAGCCCGGTCAGGGCCAGGACCAGACAATAGGTGATCAGCACGACATGGACCTTGTGGTGATGGCGGCGGATCTGCTGCGGATCATCCTCACAGCGCTGCAAAAAGGCGACCCGTTCGCCAATGCCGAAGTGATGCCAGCTCGGCAGGTCACGGATGTTGCCGGACAGCCAGGCCACCTTTTCCAGGGCATTGATAATCCCCCGGCTGGAACCGAGGCTCTCCAGGGCATAGACATCAGCCTGCCGCTCGAAATTGCGCATAAAAAAACCGAAGACAAAGCGGAAATAGAGGATAAGCAGGACGAGCAGGGCAAAGGAGCTGAAAAAAATCAGCACCGCGTCGGTATTTTTGCCGAGAAAGGCGGTGAGCTGGTAAAAGAGACTCGATTGCAGCAACAGATACATAAAAATATAGGTGCCGAGCTGGGCGATGAGACTGAACCCGAGCAACAGCCCCATATAGAGCTGCAGGTGATAGCGCTTGACATGGCCGATCTCGTGGGCCATGACGCCGTCCACCTCCTCGACTGTCAGGCTGCTGAGCAGGGCCGGGGTGAAGAGCAGATAACGAAAACGCCGGGTCATGCCCATGACGCCGGCGGTCAGCACCTGGCCTTCAAACAGCGGCCAGATCAGGATATCGGCATAACGCAGGCGCAGCTTGCGGCAGAACGCCTCGACATGGCGGCGGGTCGGCCCCGGTGCCATGGGCCGGCAGCCCCAGAGGCGGGTGATGAGACCGGGCAGCACGGTGGCGAGCAGAGCAAAAAAAACAAGAAAAAAAAGGGGCTCCCCCCAGGAGGAATGAAAAAACCGCTGCACCCCGGCAAAGGGCAGCAGGAGGAGCAGATCAGCCAGCAGAGAAAGCAGCAGCCAGGGCAGGATAATGGGAATATTGTTTCGCAGATTAGTGATGACAAAGGTCGTTGCCGCATAGTGGCGACCGAA